>NZ_JALQDH010000018.1:0-24955 GCF_023631365.1 Caballeronia sp. INML2
GTTCGGGTGCGGCGGCGCCAGGGGCCGCTTCGCTTGTGTGCGTGGGACTCGGGAGGTCGAGGGATTGGGTGTACATGCGGAGCTCCACCGTCTTTTCTGAGATACGATGGAGCCGAGTATAACTATTAACCGACCGTCCGGTTGATTAATTTTGCTTGCGGCTATTTCGACTTGAATAGCATCGCGTTAACCCGCGGCGATCACACGTCTGAGCGCCCAGCGTCGGCACGCAAAAAAGCCCAGCCGTACAGACGGACTGGGCAAAACCACCGGTTATCCGGCAGCGGAGGTCGCTTCACGCCTTGCGTAAGTCACGCCGAGAAGCGCATTTCGAGTTTTGGATGCAATCGACCAGCACGCGGCACATTACGAGCACGGATCGGCGGACATCTTGAACTGGTTCACTGCCCGAAGAAGACACCCTGCGGATCGACCCGCTTGCTGCCACGGCCCGATTGCGACGCCGCACCCGTCGATGACCCATATCCTTCAGCCTGCACTTGGGCGAGGCGCACATCGGCGACGCGCGTTTCGGCTGCCTGCACTTTCGCCGGGTAAGACGCGTCTTCCGCGATGGGCGAATAACCGGCCTTCTCCAGTTGGACGAGTTCCCCGCGGACTTCGGCGCGACTCACGGGTGCGCTCGATTGCGCGAACGACGCAAGCGGTGTGGACAAGATGGCGGCTGCGATAACTGCATTGACCCACGATTTCATTCGACTCTCCCTGATATTCCGATGAAGCCCGGCGCGCTTCGAATTCATGACGTGCCGAGCGAACGACCGAAGTGTAGGGGCATAGCCGCGGATGATCATTCACAGCGTCAAGGAAGCATCTTTGCAAAATCAGTAAAGAAAGGGTCTCACGGGGAGATCCAATAATGCAGCGCAACGTCGGCAGAACGGCACTGAGGCTCTATCGGAGCCGTATCGAAAACGATTTCGACGCCACGCAAAAACGCGTCCGTCCGATTATTCCTATATCGACAAAGATCATTCAACGGAAACGAGAATGATCTTCGGAACACGCGTCTTTACACTCCGTTCACAAGCTGCTTAAGACCAAACCGGCAGCATGATCAGATATCCGAATCGGAGGTAGTCAACATGAAGACGTTCATTTCCACCGTCGCAGTCGCCGCAGCGCTCGCCATTCCCGCCCTTTCGTTTGCGCAGCAGTCGGATGCGCCCGTCACCCGCGCTCAGGTGCGTGCCGAGCTCGTCCAACTCGAAAAAGCCGGCTACAACCCGAACATCAGCGACCCGTCGTATCCGTCGAACATCCAGGCAGCGCAAGCTCGCGTGAGCGCAACGCAACTCGCGCAAGCACCGACGCAATCGAGCGACTACGGCTCGGTCGCTAACGGCTCGTCGCAGTCGGGTCGCACGACCGGCGCCCAACCGCGTGCGCTCGGCGCCTACTTCGGCCAGTAAGCGCGCAGCTTCGACAGCCAATTCGCATCGGCTTTGGCGCAACGGGGCGACATCCGCGAGATGTCGCCCCGTTGCGTTTTGCATGCGAAATGCTTTATCCATGATGGCATGTTGCATTCGACACATTCGATACGAGCGCGTTAGCAGGCCATCCCCCGCCAGGCTCAGTTCGCCGGAATCGTAACGACCGGCGACTTCGCCGTGTCCGTGACCTCCGCGAGCGCCATCAGGTTCTGCACGACCGTGAACGCGTATTTCGAATCGAAGTCGCCGCGATCGATCCAGTAGTGGGACTTGTCATAGAGCGCGCTCACATATGCGTCCCGCGGCACCTTCTCGCCCACCTTCACGATGATGGTCGGCCGCGTCTCCCCGCCGATCAGCCCGATGCCCGGCTTGGTCGCGCCGCTGCCGACCTGCTCGTCGGGCACTGCGATCTGCGCGCCCAGATCGGTGAGGATGCCGAGCACCGAGCGCGTGACCATCGGAACGCGGTTCCGATCCGACGACTGTCCATAGACGATTTCGTAAGTCTTCATCTTCGGCGAAAGGTGCAGGAGCCTTCTCACGAGCGTGAGATCCTCGACGACTTCCTTGTTCGACCCGCTGCGCGTCGCGCCTAGCGTGATGAAGACGCCGCCCTTGTCGGGGCTGTTGCCCTTCGCGCTCTTGTCGCTCTTGCCGTTCTTGTCATCCGCGTTACGCGTTTCGATGTTGAGTTCGCCCGCCAGCTGCAGTCTGCGCAACGCCTGCAGCAGCAGGAAGAACTCGGGCGATCCCGATGCGTTCGGCCCGCCCAGTGCGTTGCCATTCTGCAAGCCGCTGATCGACTGCGCGGTGATGCGCAACAGCAGATCGATCGGAATGCCGCTTTCGGCGAGCGGCAATACGAGCGTAGGGGAAAGCGGACGAATATAGGCGCTTGCATAGGCATCGCCGGTCGTCGGTGTGAACGTGAACGTCGGATGATTCGAGTAGGAGACGCTGCCTGTCGCCTGCGCGTAGTTCGGCTGCGCGCCCGAGCCGGCATTGAGCACGACGCCGCCCGTGGTATCGAACGTATACGCGGCGATGATGCTGCTCACGGTGAGAAACGACGGCGCGTCCGCGAAGCGCAATCCGACAATCGCGGCAAGTATTTCACGCTTTTTCGCATCGCCGAGCGCGCGGGCGTAATCGACCTGATCGGCCTTGAGGCGGCCCGGGCCGATGCCCGCGCAGCCTGCTGCGAGAAAGGAGACGGAGAGAATGGCAACCGATAAGGCTTTCCTTGTCATGGCTCTATATGAAGGAGATAAGGAGGATCGACGGCCCACGGCCGCGGAACACCCGGGCCGAAGCCGCAAAATTCATACCGTTGGGAGCCTGGCGCGCACGATCGCTTCCGGCGCGTTGCACGCCGGTTTATCGAAGGCTTTTGCGACCCGAGGTGCCTTGTCAGGCCGCAAGCGAAGTCGTCTTACGAAGCGCCGTGCCGCTGCGCTTTCGACTGGGCCTGCTTGCCCTGCGATGTCTCCTGAGCGATGTGACGGCTCGCTTCCTTGTGCTGCGCGACGAGCGCATCGAGCCGGTCCTGCGCGAAGCGCGGCCCGTCGTCGCGTGCGAAAGCGGGTGCGGCGAGCGTCGCTGCCGCAAGGACGATGACCGTGGCGAAAGGCGTTCTTTTCATGATTCACCCCGCGATTTAACGCGGCAGGCCCCGAGTGCCGCCGCGAGACTAGGATCGCACATCGGCCGCAACGCTGCGCGGCGCGTGCGTGCTTCATTGCTCCTGGCATCCCTCGTCTTTCCGCCAAAATCCAGCATGCCTTCGCATGAGCGCCGTTTGCACCGTTCGCGTGCTTGCGCACCGCGCGCGAATTACCTATTCCTTACTTGACGGCGTCTTTTGTCATACCGGCGCCGCGACGAACGGCACATACGGAGACCCGCGCGCTCATGAATCTCGCCATCTTCTTCGACGGCACGTGGAACGAGCCCAACGACCGCACCAATGCGTATCTGCTCTATAAGCTCGCGCCCGAGACCGACCAGCAGGAAACCTTCTATGTCCCCGGTGTCGGCACGCAAGGCAACGGGCTTTTCTCGCTCGCGAACAAGTTTCTCGGCGGCGCGTTCGGCGACGGTCTGAGCGACAACATCGAAAGCGGCTACGCGTGGCTATGTCAGCGCTACAAGTCCGATGCGAAGATCTACATCTTCGGCTTCAGCCGTGGCGCCTATTCCGCGCGCAGCCTCGCCGGGCTGATCCGCAAATGCGGACTCGCGAACGACTGGAGCCCGCAGTCGATCGATCAGGCGTATGGCGTTTATCGCGACAAGGACGTCGGGCCTGCCGATCAATCGGTGGTCGAGTTCCGCAAGCAGTTCACGCGGGAAGTCGATGTCGAATTCATCGGCGTATGGGATACCGTCGGTGAACTCGGCATTCCGCTCGACGGCGTGCCGGTGCCGGGCTTTTCGAGCTACTACAAGTTCCACGACACGACGCTCTCGAACAGAACCAGGGCGGCTTATCACGCGATCGCCGCGAACGAGTTTCGCTCGCTCTACAAGCCGACCTTGTGGACGCCCGGCGCCGACACGCGCGGCGGCAATCTGCCCCTCGAGCAACGCTGGTTCGCGGGCGCGCATGCGAACGTGGGCGGCGGCTACGTCACGCCGCCGCGCACGCCCGAGGATCTGCTGCCGCTCATTCCCGCCGAGTGGCTTCGCAGAAAGGCAGCGGACCACGGCCTTTCGATCGGCGGTCCGATCGCGATACCGCCGCAGGCGTTCCAGTCGCAGCCCATCGATTCGTACACCGAGTTCACCGCGCATCATCCGTTTTTGCAGGCCGTGTGCAAAAAGGAGCCACGCGTAGCGGGAACGGCGTTGAATGAAACAATCGACCCGAGCCTGCTTCAACGCTTGAGCGCGCCCGGTTTTCTCGACATGTATCCGGCGCTCGTCGCGCAGCTGAAAACGCTGCCCGTCGGAGATTAATTCAGGAATCCGCATCGCCTGCCGACTTGTGTGCGCATGCCCGCACACGTCGTTAAAAAACGATGCCTAGAATTCGTCTATCAAACGTTTGCGATGCGAACGAATCGCAGATTTCGACGCAGTGCTTTCGACGGCCGCGCGTAAGTAGTTGCATGTGAAACCATCTGCCCGAGGCGCGTGGCTCGGGCCGACGTCCGCCCGCAGCCTATGCTCCGCCCGGACACGAGGAGACCGGCATGAGCACGACTACGACGACGGACTTCACCGGGCATGGCGCGCCGGCCGACATCGACGCCCAGACGAACGACGACGACTTCAGCGACGGCGAGCCCGGCCCGCGCGCGGCGGCGGACATCGCCAAGTGCGAGGCACTGATCTCGCATGCGGCCGAAACCGGGACCATCCTCGAGAAGACCGACGTCGATGCGGTGCGCGGTGCCCGGGCCGCCTTCGATCAAGGCATCTGGAGCCGTGCGATCGGCAGCGCGTTCTACGGCGCGATGAGCCGCATCGCGGCATCGGTGCAGTATCCGGGGCGACGCATCGTCGTCGATCTCGATCACTGCCGCGACCTCGTTTCATATGGCGCGAAGAATGGCAAACCGCTCGACGAACACGATATCGAAGCGATGTCTAAGGCGCGCACCGCGCAGCAGGACCACACGTGGAATCCCGAAATCGAGAGCGCGTTCTACGCCGCGATGAGCCGCATCGCGCACGCGGTGACGCCCGTCGTCGCCGAAACGGCGGGCGACGAAGCGCGGCGAGGCGCACGCCGTGCGATCCGCATCTACACGCATTCGGCGATCGCGCTGACGCTGCTCGTCGTGTCGCTGTCGTGTCTGCTCTTCGTGGCAAATCAGGTGTCGACGGATATCGCGACCGTCGTCAAGGCGAACGATGCAGCCGCGCTGACGCTGCATAACCAGTTGCAGGCGCACGCGGTCGCCATTGCCGATGCCGACAAGAAAGACGCGGCCGCCGTGGTAGCGCTGCAGAACTCGCAGCCCGCCTTGCAGATCAAGGAGGAACTGCAGCGCTTCGCGACCAACAATCGCCAGCTCTTCGCGGACGTGTCACGCATCAGCGCGTTCACGACGAGTCTCGGGCTCGGCGCGATACGCAGTCCCTATAAAGCGCCCTGCGACGCCGAGGAAAACGTGCTCAATTTCCAGGGCGCGTATCGCACGTCGCATTCGCCGAAGTATTACGGCGGCAAGGCCACGAGCGGCGACTGGCAATGCAATCCCGACGTCGCGCGCAAAGTGCTGGAAATCACACTGCCGCTGCTGGCGAAGCCTAGCGCCGAGCCCGGCGACACTCACCTGCCCACCGATGTCGAAGCCGTCGCGCAAGGCTTCCAGAAAATCGCGGTGTATCAGGACATTCGCGCGATGGCGCTGTATGCGAACGACATCATTCTGTCGATCGTCGGCGCGGTGACGGGCTTTCTGTTGCCGGTGCTCTACGCGTGGCTCGGCGCGTGCGCCGCGATCCTGCGGCAGCTCTCCGCCGATTCAGCGGCCAACACGTTCCATCCGGAACATTCGAAGGTCGCCAACCGCGCACACGTGACGAGTGCGATCATCGTCGGCATCTCGATCGGGCTTTTCAGCAAACTGCTGGAAGGCGGCAAGGAAGTGTCGCCGCTCGCGATCGCGTTCGTCGCGGGCTACGCGTCGGACAAATTCTTCTTTTTCGTCGATCGGCTCGTCGCCGCGATGTTTCCGCCGCGCGGCGATCCGCCCGCGAGAACCCCGCGACCCGACGGCGGTGCGCCGCGCGCCACGGGTCTCGCGAAGAACACCGCAAGGACGGCGATGCCGGGAGGCACCCCTGTCGGGCCGCCGCCCGGCGTGTGAGCTTCAGGTCTCGTCGAGCTCGAACTCGACGCTCGGATAATCCTGCAGACGGCCCATCACCTCGGCCTCGCGCTCGCTCGTGAAAAGGCCGTCGAGATAATCGAATGACAGCTTGCCGGCGAGCGCCTTCAACGCAAGCTCGGCGCTGCGCTTTGGCTCCGTGACGAGATCGCCCGAATCCATGCAAGCGCAGAACTGTCCGTTCTTCGAATCCATCGCGCCGATGTCGATGACCTTGCCGTCGACGTTCTGCGCGAGCACGCGCTGCTCCACCGCGAACAGCCTGAACGGGCGTTCGAGACTTGCGGGCCGCCCTGCTTTGCCTTCCTTGCTTTCATGATCGACCATGGTGCGATTCTCCGGTCCGGACATCGATCGAAACAATGCAGCAAAGGCCGCGCCCGCGGTCTGTGCGTTGCAGCATCGACGCGCCTTTCCTGCACGCGCCGCGCCGTCCTACATTGAACCATCGGGCACGCAAACAGAGGAGCAGTCACCGTGAATGCAACCATGAGCGGCAAGGTCGCGGTCATCACCGGCGCGAGCCGCGGACTCGGACGCAACGCCGCACTCAAGCTCGCGCAGCAGGGCTGCGGCGTGATCGGCACCTACAACCGCAATGCGCAAGCCGCGCAATCGCTCGTCGATGAAATCGCGAAAGGCGGCGGCAAGGCAGCCGTGCTGGCGCTCGACGTCGCCCGGTGCGAGACCTTCGAGGCCTTCGGTGACGCGCTCTGCAAGACGCTCGAAGACACCTTCGAGCGCGAGAATTTCGATTTTCTCGTGAACAACGCGGGCATCGGCGTTCATGCGCTCTTCGCGCAAACCACGCCCGCGCAGTTCGACGAGCTCGTCAACATCCAGTTGAAGGGACCGTTCTTTCTGACGCAGACTCTCCTGCCTTATCTCCACGAGGAAGGCGCGATCCTGAACGTGTCGAGCGGGCTCACGCGTTTCGCGTTGCCGGGATTTGCGGCGTATGCCGCGATGAAAGGCGGAATCGAGGTGCTCACGCGCTATCTCGCGAAAGAGCTCGGGCCGCACGGCATTACGGTGAACACCATCGCGCCGGGGGCGGTCGAAACGGACTTCGGCGGCGGCGTCGTGCGTGACGATCACGACACCAATCGGTTCATCGCGGATAACACGGCGCTCGGGCGCGCCGGTTTGCCGGACGATATCGGCGGTGCGATCGTGGCGATGCTCTCGGACGGCAATCGCTGGATGACAGCGCAGCGCGTGGAGGTGTCGGGGGGAATGTTCATCTGAGGCAACGGTTGCACTGCGCGCAAAAAAAAACCCGGACGCACGAGGCGTCCGGGTTTTGCATACAACATGCTTAATGCCTAATGCATCACGCCGCGAAGCGTCGCTTAGAAGCGGTGGATGATACCCACGCCTGCCGCGAACATGCTGCGCGATGCCGACGGTGCGCTCTGGAAGCCATCGCCGATCGTCGCGTTCGCTGCCGTCTGACGGTTCGCCGTCGTGCCCGAAGGCACTGCCAGCGTGTTGCCGTTCGCGCGCTGGAATGCTTCCAGTGCGTACAGGCCCGTGCGCTTGGACAGCGAGTAGTACTGGGACAGGTTGAACTGGTGGTACGACGCTGCGTCGTTGATGCCGTTCGCCTTGCTCGCCCACGTATAGCTGTAGCCCGCCGCGAAGTCCCATGCCGACGTCGCCTTCCAGTGCAGCACCGTGCCGGCCGTGTTGAACACGGCTTCGTCCGTGAACAGCGAGTTCACGCCCGGAATGTACTGAACGTTCGTGTACGTGACCGAGATGTCCCACGCGCTGTTGAACTGATAGCCGCCCGCAACCGCGAAGCGCTGCTGAGCTTGCGCGCGCTGGTAGCCCGCCGTCACCGCCGACACGCCCGGCTGGCCCGAGCCATCGGTCGCCGCGGTGCTGTTGATCGTCGTCGAGCTGCTGTTGTAGATGCCGCCGCCGTTGGCCGCGTTGTTGATGCGCGAGAACGCCACCGCACCACCGATCGGGCCTTGCTGGTACTGGATCGCCGCCGACCAGGTCGAGCCTTGGTACACGCTGTCGGGCACGCCCGCGAAGGAGTACGAGCCGCTCACCGTCACGCCGTAGAACTTCGGCGACGTGTAGACCACCGAGTTGTTCGCACGGTAGATCGTGTCCAGACCGTCCAGATCGCCCGGGTGCGCGCCGAAGTAGCCGGTCAGCCAGTTGGTCGGGCTATACGGCGAGAGCAGCGTGTAGTACGAGGTGTACTGGCGGCCCAGAGTAACGGTACCGTAGCCCGGGTTCGTCAGACCGACCCATGCCTGGCGGCCGAACATCGCGTTGGTGAACTGCTGTTGCCCGCTGTTGATGTCGAAGCCGGATTCCAACTGGAAGATGGCCTTGTTGCCGCCGCCCAGATCTTCCGCGCCCTTCAGGCCGAAGCGGCTGCCGGCCCAAATGCCCGACGCCATCTTGACGTTCGAGCGGCCCGGGTTCGTCTTGGCCAGGTTCGTCTGGCTGCTCTGGTAGACGATCGAATCGTCGACGATACCGTACAGCGTGACGCTGCTTTGCGCGAACGCCGGTGCCGCGGCGGCGAACGCCGTGGCTGCGACGACTGCGGCCTTGGTCAGTGTGAAACCCTTCATTTTTTCTCCTCAAGCGGTGGGCAATTACTTGCGTGCGAGTCGTGGAACCGGTGCCCCCGAATGGTGGCTTCGTTATGTTTCAACTCGTAACTTTTATCGTGGGCAAGTGTATGGCTTACAGACCGAATGGGAAAGAAAGACGCTCGTGGGTGTCGTTTTTTTTCACTGTCTGGTTAACCAGTATTTTCTGACGCGCAGATATTGGGCAACCGGGCATGAAACTGACGCTGAGCTGACGACACCGTGGCGAACTGAGGATGCAAACGAGGCTGATTGATGGCGCGCCGGACTGCTTTAATGCGATCGTTCGTTCTTATCGGCAGACGCGGCCTTTTGGCGCGAGAGTGGCGCGATTGCTGCGCTGCAAGGATCAGCGGTGCAAGTCGAAGAATGAAAGGTCAGATGCCCGAGTGCAGGCTAAATGGCGCGCACGCGTTTTTCAGGCGGCGGGACGCGCCAGCGCATCGCAAATATGTTGAAAGCTACCCGACGATGCGCAAACGCGAAGCTGAATATCGGGCGAACGCGCTGCAAGCTTGCGCCGCCCGATCGAACGGCTAGTGCTCGATCTTCGAGCGCAGTTCGCGCGCCGTCTCGAGCAAACCTTCATAGCCCGAACGCGCGTGCGAAGGCAGGTCCGGATCGCCGACGAGCGTGCCGAGCGTCTCGATGATGCTGTACAGAATGCCCTTCGCCGCGCCGGCCGCCATCTTGCCCGCGGCATAGGATTCGTCGACGTGTGAAATGGCCGCATCGAAATGCTCGACCTCAGGATGCGCCTCTCCGATACCCGATGCGTCGTCGTCGCGCGGCCTGTTCGGGTCGCTGTTCATGATGATGGTCCTCCGTGTGTGGTCTCTGCCTTCTGTATAGCGCCACTGCGCGAAGCGTGCAATCGGCGCAGCCGCACTTCTCACGACGCGGGCTGCTCGTGGATCGGCTGAATGAAGTGCACGCGGCGCGTGTCGCCCGTGCTTCTGCCCGCGCCGTGCGGCACGCCGCGCTCCGTCAGCAACGCGCGCAGTTCGATGATGACCGGAAACACCTCGTGATTGTGGTCCGCACCCTGCCGGTCATGCGCCTCCTGCTCGCGCTCGACGATCCACCGATCCTCCTTGAAGATGCGCTCGGTAAACCAGACGAGCAGCGGCCACGCGGCATCGAGCAGGAGCGGAATCTTCGGGCGGCGGATCGACAAGAGACCGAATGTGCGGTTCGTGCGCTGCTCCGCATCGAGCGGCACGTAGGCGATCCACAGATCCATCACCATCGTGTCGTCCTTGGTGCGGATCTTGAGCGTCTGGTACGGGTATTCGGTGCGGATCGTCATTACGTCCTTTTCGCCGTCGTCGGGCTTCGTGCCGCGCTTCTGCCCGAAAACGAGCGCCTCGCCGATCGGCTGCTTGCCCGCCTCGCGCGCGAAGATGTAGTCGACTTCGATCCAGTCCTCGCCGCGCCGTCTGCCGAGCGAACGCGCGCGCATGCTGCCCATCTGCCGCCGATGCAGGAACTGATGGTTCATGTCCATCAGGTTTTCGTGCATGAAGGAATAGTGGCACTTCACCTCGCGGCCGAAGCGGCGCGTCTTGTAGGCGCGATCCGTGGCGGAGCTCAGGTCGGGAAACTTGGCGGCGTCGGCGCGCGCCGGATCGCCGGTGAACACGAAGACGAGCCCGCCCGCCTCCCGGCACGGATACGCGCGCACCCCGTTGGGCAGGCGCTCGCGTCCGAGATAGGGAATATCGGTGCAGCGGCCGGTGCAGTCGTAGGTCCAGCCGTGATAGCAGCAGCGGATCGATTCGCCATCGACGACACCCGCCGACAACGGCACCTGACGATGCGCGCAGCGGTCCTCGAGCGCGAACACCTTGCCCGACGCGGTGCGCACGAGCACGATCGGATCGCCGGCGAAGCGTACGCCATGCGCATGGCCGGTCTTCACCTCGCTCGACCACGCGAGCGGATACCAGTGATCGGGATGAATGTCGACCCGGCGCAGATCGCGCGGCGGCTTCGTCGGTGTATCGATGGAACCGGCTTCCTGCTCGCCCTGCGGCAACGCTGCGTGCATGTACGACGCCTCCGATGAAAGGAGATCGGATTGAGCGCCGCATCCACACGCGGCGCATTGAACGACCATTCGCAGTCTACACGGCGACGGTCATTTCGGCGCGTGCCGAATGGCCGGGACGGTGCCGCACTTCACGTTCGCTCAGCGAGTTGCGCGTGTAGATAATCGATGAGCGCGCGCACCTTCGGCGGCAGAAAGCGGTTGGGTGGATAAAGCAGCCACACCGGACCCTGATAGGCGCGCGCCTGCATCTCCCAATCCGCGAGCACGGCCTGCACCGCGCCCGACGCGAGCGCATCGCGGGCGGCGAATTCCGGCAGCGCTGCAATGCCGAGGCCGCCTTCGGCCGCTTCGAGCCGCGCGCCCGCGTGATTGGCGATATAGCGCCCGCGCACGGCGACCGTCACCGTTTCGCCGCTTCGTGTGAAGCGCCAGCGGTTGTCGTCGGCGGTTTCGCCCAGATGGATACAGTCGTGATGCGCAAGCTCGCGCGGCTGGCACGGCACGCCGCGCTCACGCAAATACGCCGCCGATGCGCACAGCAGCCAGCGCACCCGTCCGAGCGGCCGCGCGGCGAGCCCTTGCGGCGGCTGACTCGTCGCGCGGATGACGAGATCGACATCGCTGTCGAGCGGATCGATGTCGTGATCCGCGAAGACGAGTTGCAGATCGACGTCCGGATACGCCGCGAGAAACGCCGGCACGAGCGGATGAATTACGGATTTTGCATACGCCGTGGGCGCGGACAGCGCGACGCGCCCCTGCGGCTTGCCCGACGACTGTCCCGCCGCGTCGACCGCGCCCGATGCGGCCGCTGCCAGGTCGCGGCAATGGCGATACACCTGATATCCGGACTCGGTCACGCGAATCTTGCGGGTCGAACGCTCCAGGAGGCGCGTGGCGAGCGCCTCCTCGAGCCGCTTGATCTGGCGGCTCACCGTCGATGGCGTGCTGCCCAGTTGCCGTGCGGCGACCGAGAAGTTGCCCGCATCGACGACGCGCGCGAATACGGCCATATCGGGCATCAGGTCGAAAAGATCGGCGGGGTTCATTTGTGCAGTTACGACAAGAAAGCTGTGCGTCGGAACCGGATTATCGCTTCGACTGCATCATTCGACAATGACGGCTCCCCTCCTGGAGCCGCCATATGTCCATCGAATCGCCCGCCCGACGCCTGCTTCCGCTCTCCGATCTGCTGCTCTTCGTCGTCGCGATGGTGTGGGGCAGCAGTTACGGCATCGTCAAAACCGCGCTCGCGTTCTCTCCGGTGCTCGCGCTGCTTGCGTTGCGCTTCGGCATCACGTTCTGCCTGCTCGCCGTGAGTCTGCGTCATCTAAGGCATGCGAGCGCGGCGA
This sequence comes from Caballeronia sp. INML2, assembly GCF_023631365.1. Taxonomy (NCBI): domain Bacteria; kingdom Pseudomonadati; phylum Pseudomonadota; class Betaproteobacteria; order Burkholderiales; family Burkholderiaceae; genus Caballeronia; species Caballeronia sp. INML2. The sequence goes on from NZ_JALQDH010000018.1 coordinate 12,328, forward strand.
CGCTGCGCGGCGTGCTCGTCCTCGGCCTGCTGCTGCTCTCGATTTTTTTGGCCGAAACATTCGGTGTCTTGCATACGCGCGCCGCGAACGCCGCGTTTCTCATCAGCTTGTGCGTCGTGTTGACGCCGCTCGTCGAATGGGCGCTGCTAAGACGCCGTCCCGGCGCGGCGGAGTGGCTCGCGGTCGGCGTGTCGTTCGCAGGCGCGTGGCTGCTCGCGGGCGACGGCGCGCTGTCCTTCGATTTCAATATCGGCGATGGGCTCATTCTCGCCGCCGCCGCGTTGCGTGCGCTGTCGGTCTGCGTGACCAAGCGCGTCATGCGCGCGGCGCCGCTGCCCGCGCTCACCGTGACGGCGGTGCAGGCGGGCGTCGTCGCAGCGGGCAGCGCGATGATCGCCCTGATGTTCGCGCCGTCGCAATGGCAGCCCTTGCCCGCGCTTACCGGTCACGGCATGTTCTGGGGCTCGGTGCTGTATCTCGTGTTCGCGTGCACGCTCTTCGCGTTCTTCGCGCAGAACTACGCGATCGGCCGCAGCAGCCCGACGCGCGTTTCCCTGTTGATGGGCAGCGAGCCCGCGTTCGGCGCGATTTTCGCGAGCGCATGGCTCGGCGAGCATGTGTCGATGGCGGGCTGGATCGGCGGCGGGATGATTGTCGCGGCGTCCCTGATGGCGACCGTGCCGTGGCGCGGCGTGTTCGTGGCACGAGCGGGCGAAGCGTGAGCGCGGTCCGCTCTAAGCCCGCTTCTCGAACACGACACTGAAGTTATTGGCCGGCATCGCGACCGTCTCCACGAGCGTCAAGCCGGCCTCTTCTCCGAGTGCTGCGACCGCTTCCAGGTCGCGCACGCCCCAACGCGGGTCTCGCGCGCACAGTTGCTGATCGAACGCTTCATTGCTCGGCGCGGTATGCGCACCGTTACGCCGATACGGCCCGTATAGGTACAGGACGCCACCCGCCGACAGTCTCGCGCCGGCGCCGCGAAAGAGCGACTCGGCGGCCTCCCACGGCGCAATGTGGATCATGTTGATGCATACGATCGCCGCCACGTGCCCGATGCCCCAATCGTCATTCAGCACGTCGAGCGCAAGCGGCGCGTTCAGGTTCGCGAGCCCTGCGTGGGCACGCCAGGCGGCGATGGAATCGCGCGCGTCCGCATCGGGATCGCTCGGCTGCCAGACAATGCCCGGCAGCGCCGCCGCGCAATGCGCGGCGTGCTGCCCGGTGCCGCTCGCGATCTCCAGCACGACGCCGCTTCGCGGCAGCACGCGCTCGAGCACCGATAGAATCGCATCGCGATTGCGTTCGGCAGCGGGCGCGCGGCGACGCACGGCGGTGTCGGAATGTGCAGTGTCGCCCGGGCCGGATGATCCCTGATTCATATGCGATGGCACTTCGCGTGCGTAGAGTGAAAGTCATATCGAGCCTAACGGGACGCGCGAATAAGCGTCAAGCAGCGCGCTCCCGAGGCACGAAGGCGCACCGACATGGCGCGATTCGTGCTGCCGCTTCGGGCCACGCGCCCGCGCGGAAAGCGCGGCCTGCAAGCAAACCTGTGTATGCTCCCGGTTGATCCCGCGTCCGCATTCGCATTTTGCATGCATGTGTGTTGCATTCCTAATGCCAGATTGAATGCATTCGACGTGCATTCGAAATGCAGACGCGATGCGACACGCGCCGAACGCATCCCGACGAACTCAGTCCCGCGCACCGACGCGATCGAAATGGAGTGATCCATGCAGCACGACCAGAACCGGAACCCGACGAAGCAATCGAACGACGGCCCCGACGACGACATGATCGCGTTCGCGAGCGAAGTGTTCGATGTCGCCCGCCGTGGCGATGCGCTTATGCTCGACGCGCTGCTGAACAAGGGCTTGCCGCCCAATCTGCGCAACGACAAGGGCGACAGCCTCGTGATGCTAGCGAGCTACCACGGCCATGCGAACGCGGTGCGCGTGCTGCTCGAGCACCATGCCGACGCGAACCTGCGCAACGATAACGGCCAGACGCCGATCGCGGGCGCCGCGTTCAAGGGCTTCAGGGAGGTGATCGAAACGCTGCTTGAATACGGCGCGGATGTCGAGGGCGCATCGCCCGACGGACGCACGGCGCTGATGATCGCGGCGATGTTCAACCGCGTGGAGATCGTCGAACTGCTGATTGCGCGCGGCGCTGACCCGGATGCGCGTGATGCGGGTGGCTTCTCGGCCCGGGACGCCGCCGAAAAGATGGGCGCGCCCGACACTGCGGCACGACTTGCAAGGGCAGCGGATGAGCGCAGTCGAGCGCCCGACGCATGAAGACATCCGACCGGCATGATGTTCATTGCATGCATTATTCAGTCCGCTGAACGAGCGACGCCTCGCGCACGTCGAATCGATCTGACCACCACCGATCCAACAACGAACCAGACAAGCAGGTGACCCGGAACCATGGAGCTTTTGCGATGACAGGCGGTATCTCGCATCGGGGTGATGCGTCGCCGATCAGCTACCACGCGCCCGCGCGAGCGTGTCGGGCAGACAGCGCCTTCGGTGCCGCCGCGCGGCTGATATCCGGCGTGGCTGCGCTCATCGTCGCCATTGCGCGCATGTTGCGCGCGCTGCGTCTCACTGCAAGCCTTCCGGTCGCCGCCGCGCTCGCGCTCTCCGCATGCGGGCTGATGCCCAAGCAAGTGCCCGCGCCGATCGTCGAGCATTCGTATATTCCGGCGCCCGAGGAAGCCGGCTCCGGCGAGCCCGAAGAGCCCTTGCCCGCCGTGCAGGCGCCGGAGCCGGCGTCCACGGTGAAGCCAGCGCCGGCCCCGAAGCCGAAGCGCCGCGTTGTCAAGCCGAAGCCACCCGAGCCGGCCGTTGCGCCGCCGCCGGAACCGCCTGAGCCGCCGCCTCCGCCGCAGATCATTTCGACGCGCATCATGCAGCACGATCAGCTGCACGGCCTGCTCGATGCCGAGGTGCAGCGCCCCGAAGGCAAGGTCGTCGGCCGCGCGGTGGACATGTATATCGACGGATCCGCGAAGCCGAAGCTCCTGATGGTGAATCTGGCAGGCTTCCTCGGTGTCGGCGACCGCAAGGTGAATTTTCCGTGGACGGCATTTCGCTTCACGCCGAACTCGAAGACCGCGCCGATCACCCTCGTGCCGCCCCCGCCGCCGGCGAAGGGCAAACCGGCCGATCCGGTGCCGAAGCCGCAGCCCATCGCGGAGGCGCCGGCGAATTTCACGCAGCTCGTCGATTCGACGGTGTCGCAGAAGAATGGCGCGCGCATCGGGCGTGTGGTGGACGTGCTCGTCGATGCTCAGGCGCAGCCCCAGGCACTCGTGCTCGATCTGTCCAGCTCGCTCGCGGGCGACAAGCGGCATGTCGCGGCCAACTGGGGCGACCTGCATGTGCTCTCGCGCAACAAGCAATGGCAACTGCAGATGGATTTCAACGGCGCGCAACTGAAGGCCGCGCCGACCTACGCGCCCGAGCAGCCGATCAAGATCGTGTCGCCCGTCGTGCCCGCGCCTGCGCCTGCGCCGGCAACGGCTGCGAGCGCGGCGTCGGCGCCGGCTTCGTTGGGCACGGCCGGCGCGTCCGGCGCGGCGCCGGCGCAGGCTTCGGGGGCGCGCCCGGCCAGATAACGGATAACGACATCGAGAACCGATTCACAACATGGTAATTGCACGCAGTCTGCGCGCGCTCGACTGGCTGAACTTCTTCGTCGCCAACGTGCAGACCGGCTTCGGCCCTTTCATTGCTTCGTACCTCGCGGCCAACAAATGGACGCAGGGCGAGATCGGCCTGATGCTCTCCGTCGGCACGATCAGCGCGATGGCGAGCCAGTTGCCGGCAGGCGCGCTCGTCGATGCGATGCGCAACAAGAAGTTCGCCGCGCTCTCCGCGATCATCGCGATCATCGTGAGCGCGCTTTTGCTCGCTGCGAGCCCGACCTTCGTCCCCGTCTTCGCCGCCGAAGTGCTGCACGGCTTCGCGAGCTGCATGCTCGTTCCGGCGATGGCGGCGATCTCGCTCGCCCTCGTCTCGCGGGCCGATCTCGGCGACCGGCTTGGCCGCAATGCGCGCTGGGCGTCGATCGGCAGCGCGCTCACCGCCGCGTTGATGGGCGCGTTCGGCGAGTATCTGTCGCTGCGCTCGGTGTTCTTCCTCACCGCCGCGCTCGCCTTTCCGGCGATCATCGCGCTGCGCATGATTCATTACGATGCGCCGCCTGACGTGCCGCGCGTACCGGCCGGCAAACCCAGGCTCACGCCCGAGGGTGAAGAGCGCGAATCCTTGCGCGAGTTGCTGAAGGACAAGCGCCTGTTGATTTTTGCGGCGTGCGTGGTGCTTTTTCATCTGTCGAACGCGGCGATGCTGAATCTCGCCGCCGGCGAAGTGACCGCGCACATGGGCGACAACGTTCAACTCGTGATCGCGGCGTGCATCATCGTGCCGCAGTTCATCGTTGCGGCGTTATCGCCCTGGGTCGGACGACAGGCGCAGATATGGGGCCGCCGGCCGGTGCTGATTCTCGGGTTCTGCGCGTTGCCGGTACGGGCGATTCTGTTCGCGGGCGTGAGCAGCCCGTATCTGCTCGTGCCGGTGCAGATGCTCGACGGCATCAGCGCGGCTGTGTTCGGCGTGATGCTGCCGCTCATTGCGGCGGATGTCGCGGGCGGGCGCGGGCACTACAACTTGACGATCGGCTTCTTCGGACTTGCGGCGGGCGTCGGGGCAACGCTTTCGACGGCTGCGGCGGGGTTTGCTGCCGATCGCTTCGGTACTGCGATGAGCTTCTTCGGACTCGCCGGCGCGGGCGCGCTTGCGGTGTTGATGGTCTGGCTTGCGATGCCGGAGACGCGGACTGCGCAGGTGGTGGCGAAGGATGAGGCGAAACCCTCGGTGGGGGTTTAGGGCCTCGGCGTCGGCGTCGGCGTCGGCCTCGGCGTCGGCCTGGGTTGCTGGATCCCGTTTTCTTTTTGGTTTATTAGCACTGCCCCTATGCGGGGCGGCAGTCACTTTCTTTGCTGCTGCAAAGAAAGTAACCAAAGAAAGCAGCTCCACACGCCCGCGGTCACACGCAGTTTGGCCATGCTTGCCAGGTGACCGTGGGCTGCCTAAGTGTCGCCCTCAAAGATTTAACCGGGCTTGGATCGCGCACGGTCTGTCGCCCCGCGCCGCATAGCGAATTGGTTCAGCATCAAATCGCTCCAGCCCGCTTCGCGGCCGTTGGGTCAATCGGGTCTGCCCGTACTCTTTTTGCTAACGGCTCTATCTCACTGCATTGGTAATTCGTTGGTTTCCGTTGCAAACCCTGCGGCAGCGCGTAGCGCTGTGCCGGCGCTGTTTCGTGCTGAACCAGCGCGTTTGAACAACTAGCTTGTCAGACCGTGTGCGATCCAAGCGCGGTTGGACCTATGAGGGCGACACTTAGGCAGCCCACGATCGGCTGACAAGCATGGCCAAACTGCGTGTGACCGCGGGCGTATCGAGCTGCTTTCTTTGGTTACTTTCTTTGCAGCAGCAAAGAAAGTGACTGCCGCCCCGCATAGGGGCAACGCTAATAAACCAAAAAGAAAACGGGATCCGGCGAAAAAAAATCACCTCAACACCCCCAGCCCTTCGAGCAGAGTGGGAATCAACTCACTCACCGTAGGATGGATATGCATAGCCCGCTGCAACGTAGTAAAAGGCGCATCTGCATTCATGATATCGATGAACGTATGAATAACCTCATCCCCTTCGATCCCGTAAATCGCCGCACCTAGAAACCGCTGCGTGCGCGCATCGACGAGTGCTTTCATGAAGCCATCGGTTTCACCGCGCTCGCGTGCGCGCCCCACGCGTGACATCGGCATGGTCGCGATGAGCGCCTCGCGGCCGTCCTTGCGCACTTCTTCCTCGCTCATCCCCACCCGCGCGAACGGCGGATCGACGAACACCGCATAAGCCATGATGCGCGTGTCGACACTTCGCGACTCCCCATCGAGCAAATTCGAAGCGATGATCTCGTAGTCGTTCCAGGACGTATGCGTGAACGCGCCGCGCCCGTTTACATCGCCGAGCGCGTACACGCCTTCCACTTTGGTGCGCAACTGCCCGTCCACGTCAATCATGCCGTGCCTGTTTACCGCGATGCCCGCCTGCGTCAGGCCGAGATCGTCGGTGTTCGGCGTGCGTCCGGTCGCGAAAAGCAGATGCGAGGCGTCGATGGTTTCATCGCCGCACACGATGCGCACGCCACCCGCCGACGGCTCCACGCGCCCGATCTGCGCGCCGAACCGAAACGCGACGCCTTCGCGCGCGAGCACGCCCTGCATCGCGCGCGCTACGTCCTCATCCTCGCGCGTCAGAATGCGCTCGCCGCGCACGAGCAAGGTCACGCGGCTGCCGAAGCGCCGGAACATCTGCCCGAACTCGAGCGCGATATAGCTCGCCCCGACGATGACGAGATGCTCGGGCACTTCCGTCAGCTCGAGAATCGTGGAATTGGTCAGATACGGCACGCGTTCGAGCCCGTCGATCTCCGGCACGGCCGCGCGCGTGCCCGTGTTGATGAAGACGAGATCGGCGCCGATGTCCTGCGTCGAGCCGTCGGCCGCTTCGATGGACAGTGCGTGCGGCCCCGTGAAGCGTGCATGTCCCTTGAGCACCGTGACATTCTCCGTCCCGCGCAGCCACGCTTCGATGCCCGTGCGCGAGCCGCCGATCACCTCGTCCTTTCGCGCCTTCACGCGCGCCATGTCGATGGTGATATCGCCGCCGATCATCACGCCATACTGCGCCGCCGTGCGCGCGACATGCGCCGCCCGCGCGCTCGCGACATAAGTCTTGGTCGGCGTGCAGCCGACATTTACGCAAGTCCCGCCGAACAGATGCCGCTCGATCACCGCGGTGCGCTTGCCGCTTTGCGCGAGCCGCACGGCAAGCGGGGAGCCGCCCTGCCCCGTGCCGATGACGAGCGCATCGAAGTGCTGTGCCATGCTGGATTCTCCGTGCGAATGAAGCAGATGACGAATCGCGATGCCAGAATCGAAATGCATCTTACGCGCAAGTCGTCGGGCAGGCAGCGACCCTGCCCGAAGCATCTTTCCGGCCACGGGCATGGCGCGTGCTGCCCTCGAAGCGAACGACGCGCGTCACGGCGCGCGTTTCGCCCAACCCTCAGCACCCAAAGCCCAAAGGCATTCATGATCGAGACGATCTGGTTTCTGGTCGTCGGTGGCGTGCTCATTTTCATGGGCCTCGCCAGTTCGACGTTCAAGCGCCTGCCGATCAGCACCGCGATGTTCTATCTCGCGATCGGATTCGCAATCGGGCCCGGCGCGGCCAATCTGCTGACGCTCGACCTTGCGAACGATGCAACCGTTCTGAGGCGCATCACCGAAGTCGCGATGCTCGTTTCGCTTTTTGCGATCGGCCTGCGGCTGCGCCTGCCGCCCACCGACCGCATCTGGATTCTGCCGATCCGGCTCGGCTTCGTCGCGATGGTGCTCACGGTCGCGATCCTCACGCTCTTCGCCGCCTATGCGCTCGGGCTCAACTGGGGACCGGCGCTGCTGCTCGCCGCGATGCTCGCCCCGACCGACCCCGTGCTCGCTCACGACGTACAGGTGGAAGCGCCCGGCGACATCGATCTGCTGCGCTTCTCGCTGACGGGCGAAGGCGGCCTCAACGACGGCATCGCGCTGCCCTTCGCCCTGCTCGGCATCGCGGTGTGCAATTTCGGGGCGACTTCCAACGAGGCGTCGATCTGGAGCTTCGCGTTGCAGGCGATGTGGGGCATTACAGGCGCGCTCGTGATCGGGTGGCTGCTCGGTGCCTTGTCCGTGCGCGGCGTCGCCTATCTGCGCACGCGCCACGGCGAGGCGCTCGGGCCGGAGGGTTTCTATGCGCTCGGGTTGATCGCGTTGTCGTACGGCGTCGCCGAGTTGCTGCATACCTACGCGTTTCTCGCGGTCTTTGCCGCCGGTCTCTCGATGCGCCGTGTCGAACAGAAAGAAAGCGGCGGCAAGTCCGCGCGCCAGGCGGTCGGCAACATCGACGCGGAGGACGTCGGCGCCGCGGCCTCCGATCCGGAGCGCGCGCACGCGTTCATGGCCGAGCGCGTGCACGGTTTCACGATCGAACTGGAACGCATCGCCGAAGTGGCCGTCATGCTGATGGTCGGCGCCGTGCTAGCGACGATGTGGCGCGACCTGTTCACGTGGAAGGCGGCTGCACTCATCGTCGCGCTCTTCTTCGTGTTGCGGCCTGCCGCGGTCGAGGCATCGCTCATCGGCTCACATGCGACGGGCGTGCAAAGGCGGCTCATGAGCTGGTTCGGCATACGCGGCGTCGGCTCGTTTTATTATTTGCTCTATGCGCTCGAACATGCGCCGCGCGACGTGGCCGCGCCGCTCGTGCCGTACGTCATCGCGACGATCGCTGCGTCGGTGATCGTGCATGGCATCACCGCTACGCCGCTCATGAACCGTTATCAGCGCGCGCGCTCGGCTGAATGAGCGTGGCAACTCATCCCTCGAGGACCGATCAGGCGTGAAGCATCTGATTTTTTTCTGCGGCCATGCCGGCACGGGCAAGACGACGCTCGCCAGGCAGCTTTTTGCGCCGCTCATGCAGGCGACCGGCGAACCCTTCTGCCTGCTCGACAAGGACACGCTCTACGGCCCCTACAGCGCAGCGGCGATCGGCGCCCTGACCGGCGACCCGCACGATCGGGACAGTCCGCTTTTCATCGAGCATTTTCGCGATCCGGAGTATCGCTGTCTCATCAACACCGCCGCTGAAAATCTCGCGCTCGGCGTGAGTGTGGCGATCGTCGCGCCGCTTACGCGCGAGGTGCGCAGCAAACGTCTCTTCGATCGGGCATGGCTCGGCATCGGTGAGGACGTAACCATTCGCGTCGTCTGGGTGCATGTCGATGAAAACGTGGCGCACCAGCGCATCGTCGCGCGTGGCGATCCGAACGATGCATACAAGCTCGCGCATTGGGAAGAGTATCGTCAGCGGCTTTTCGTGCCGGACGCGGCGCTCGCGCAGACGCTCGTCATGTTCGACAACACCGCGCCGTCCGATCAGGCGCGCGACGCATTGCTCGCACGCCTGGTCGCCGCGTCATGAAGTTCAGGCAGCCGCCAGTTGCCGCGTCGTCGCCACCGCGTTTGCGCCTTCGTACAGCTTGCCGAAGCGGTTGTTCAGAAACGCGTCGAGCGGCACCTGCTCCTGACGCAGGAAGCCGCTTTGCGGCAGCACGCCTTCACGGAAGAGATCGAGTTCGGCGCAGATCGCGCCAGCGGTCGTGATCTGAATCGCGCTCATCGGCGAGCCGCATACGTCCTTCGCGAAAATCTTGCGCGTGAAGACGTCCTGCACGAGTTGCCCGCGGCGCATGCCCGTCACCGTGACGAAGATCAATACGACATCCTGCGTCGTCGCAGGCACCGCGCGCTTGAGCATGGTCTTGAGACCGTCGCGGTCGGTCGACATGCGCAGATCGTCGAGCAGGAATTTCATCAGGTCGCGATGCCCCGGATAGCGCACCGACTTGTAGTCGAGCGTCTCGACCTTCCCCGCGAGCGTCTCACACAGCGTGCCAAGTCCGCCTGACGTATTGAACGCTTCGTACTCGATGCCGTCGAGCGAGAAATGTTCGACACCTTCGAGCGGCTGCACCCATTGCGTGCGCCCTTCGCGGATCGCCTCGCATGGCTGGCAATACTCGTTGATGAGACCGTCGATGCTCCAGGTCAGGTTGTACTTCAGCGCGTTGGTGGGAAACTCCGGCAACGCGCCGACGCGCATCTTCACTTCGCGCACGTCGTCGAGACGCTTCGCCAGATCATGCGCGACGATGCCGATAAAACCCGGCGCGAGACCGCATTGCGGCATGAACGCGAGTTCCGAATCGTCGGCGATCGCTCGGATCGCATGGGTCGCGCGCACATCCTCGGTCAGATCGAAATAATGCACGCCCGCCGCTTTCGCCGCCGACGCGACGTTGATCGCAAGGTAATACGGCAGCGCGTTGACGAGCGCATCGAAGCCGATCAATGCCTGGCGCAGCGCGGGCGTATCGGCGGAATCGACGCGGCGCGTCGGGATGCCTTGCGCATCGAGCAGCGCGAGTGCATGGTCGTCACGATCGAATGCGACGACGTCGAAGTCCCCCGTTTCACGCAGCAAATGGGCAATGCTTTGACCGATCAATCCGGCGCCGACGAGGGCCACTTTCATTTTCATCTCCTTTATGTGTGCGGATGGCGGGCGATCCGATGCCCTTCTTCACACAGTTTAGGAGCGCGCGAATACTGATCCTAGACGCAAAATGATGCGCATCGACGATGCTTTTCGTCGTTTCGACGATCAAGCGCTGCGATATGCAGCGCCTGCGCTCAACCGGCGCGATCGATCTTCCGCGCGAGGATGATCGAGGTCGTGGTCCGCTCGACGCCTTCCAGCGCGCCGATTTCGTCGAGCAGGTCGTTCAGCCGGTCGGGCGAATCGGCGCGCAGCCACGCGACGTAATCGAACTCGCCGCTCACGGCGCAAAGCAACTGAATCTCAGGCATGCGTGCAAAGCGCTTCTGCAGATCGCGCCCGTACTTCGGCATGAGCTTGATGCCGACATACGCCTGAATGCTCGCATCGAGCACGTCCTGCCCGAGCCGGACGCCGTAGCCCGCGATCACGTTGTTCTTCTCGAGCCGCGCAATGCGCGCGATCACCGTCGTGCGCGCGACGCCCAGTTGCCGCGCCAGATTCGCGACGCTCTCGCGCGCGTTCATCTGCAAGAGCGCGACGAGATTGCGGTCGATGTCGTCGAGCTGATCGAGGCGCGGCGGTCTCATGGGGGCGTCTCCGTAGGCATTCTGCGTTCTGAGTTATGTGTCTTGAGTACGATATGGCATTCGGCGTTTTGTGTTTTGCATTATCGCCGAGACGTCGTGGAAGGCACGCCGTTCAGACGCCGAGCTTCGTCACCATGAATTCCACGAAGCTCGCGAGCTTGGGCGTCGCGCGCGTGTCGCGCGGATAGACGAGATGCACGGGCGACGGCCTCGGCAGGCAATCCTGCAGGACGGCTACGAGCGCGCCGCTTTTCAACTCGTCTTCGACGAGCGCATGGGGCTGAAGCACGAGACCGAACCCCGCGAGCGCCGCCTTTTTGAGCGCTTGCCCATTGTTCGCGCGAAAGCGTGCCGACTGCGTGCGATGCGCGTGCATGGCCTCGTTCTCGCCTTCGAGCCGCCAGCCCGCCTCGCGGCCCAGATGCACGAAACCGAGGCACTCGTGACTCGCGAGATCGGCCGGCGACGCGGGTGTGCCCGCGCGTGCGAGATAGGCGGGCGATGCGCACACCGTCATCGCATACGGCTTGAGCGGACGCGCGACGAAGCTGGAATCGGCGAGCGTGCCGATGCGCACGGCCGCATCGAAGCCCTCCTCGACGATATCGACCATGCGGTTGGTCAGGTCAAGCTCGACGCTGATCTGCGTGAATGCCGCGAGAAACTCGGTGACGGCGGGCGTGACGAACTGCACGCCGTACGTGAGCGGCACGGTCACGCGCAGTACGCCGCGCGGCGTCGCGCTCATCGATTCGGCGAGCGCATCGGCCGCATCCACTTCCGTCAGAATGCGGCGGCAGCGTTCGTAGTATTCCCGGCCGATCTCCGTGAGGCTTTGACGGCGCGTCGTGCGCACGAGAAGCCGCGCATCGAGCCGCGCTTCCAGCGCCTGCAGATGTTTGCCGGCCATCGGCGCGGAGATCGAAAAGCGCTCGGCCGCGGCGCTCAGGCTTCCTGCCTCGACGATGGCGACGAAGACCCGCATGCTCAACAAGGTATCCACTGCGTATATTTCCAGAGACGTATCGAATGTAAGCAGTTGTGGCAATGCGGGCGAAGCCGCATGCAATCGTGATACTAATATCCGCCGATGGCGTGCTCATCGCGTTGCCTTTCAACGCAGCTTACGAAGCACGCCGCTTCCCATATCGATCGAAGGTAACCCGAATGAAAAGAACACTTGTTGCATTGGCCGCTTTCTGCGCATTGAGCCCGGTATTCGCGCAGTCGTCGGCGCCCGCCGCGGCATCGGCACCGGCCGTGCAGACCGCGGCATCCGCTCCGGCCGCCAGCAAGCGCGAGGCGCGCGTCGAAGAGCGTGTCGCGGATCTGCATTCGAGCCTCAAGATCACGCCGCAGCAGGAAGGACAATGGTCGAAATTCGCCGACGTGATGCGCGACAACGGCCGCACGATGGCGGATCTGTATCGCCAGCGCATCGCGCAGCGCGACACCATGTCCGCGCTCGACGACATGAAGCAATACGAGCAGATCACGCAAGCGAACGCGGACGGCACGAAGCGTCTCGTCGAGGCTTTCGAGCCGCTTTACGCGAGCCTTTCGCCCGAGCAGAAGAAACTCGCCGATGCGAGCTTCCGCGACGAGCACGGCAAGTCGAAGCACAGCCGCGGGCATCATCGCCCGCATGCGGCGGGTGCGGACGCAGCATCGACGACCAAGCCCTGAACGCTCGGCGCACCGGAAAGCCCGCATCGTGAACTGCACCCCAAAAGTTGGACAACCGTCCAACGACTTGGGGTGTTTTTTATGAGCAAGCACAGCGCGCAATTT
>NZ_JALQDH010000019.1:0-43245 GCF_023631365.1 Caballeronia sp. INML2
GGCTGAGTCCTGTAATGTACAGAACTCAGCCCTCACGGCCTTAGCCCAAACCTGTCCAACTTTGCGGGGTCAGTTCATCGCGCGATGCGGGCTTTTTTTCGTCCGCCGGGTGCAAAATGGCGCGAATGCCGTTACGATCCCGCTCCGCCACCGTCACTCCGGATCGCATCATGCTCCATCTGTCCCAACTCGATCTCGCCACCGACCCCGCCGCGCGCCGCGTCGTGAAAGACGAAGCCGTCGCCGTCGAATTCGCGGCTGCAGCGGGCGAACTCATGAGCCTCGAAGGCCCGAACCGCTATGCGAAGGACGATGCGATCGTCACCGGCAGCAGCGGCGAGCGCTGGGTCGTGTCGCGCGAGCGCTTCGATGCCAAGTACGTGCCCGAAGGCGGCATCGCGCACGGCGAGGCGGGCACGTATCGCAACCGTCCGAGTGTCGTGCTCGCGAAAGAGATGCAGGAGCCCTTCTCGATCGCGCGATCCGCGGCCGGCGACATCCTCACCGGCGACGCCGGCGACTGGGTCATGCAGTACGCGCCGGGCGACTATGGCGTCGTAAAAGCGGCGCGCTTCGCCAAGGTCTATCGCGACGCTTAAGCGAAGTCTTCGCCCATCTCGATGTCCACTTCACGCGGCACGGTCTGGCCGTCCGCGTACATCTCTTCGAGCGATCCGAGCGTCGCTTCCACGTAGGCGCGCAGCACCGCGTAGCTGCGCGCGTGCATGCGCGGCGGCAGCGCGCGATAACGCGCGAGCGCGGCCGGATCGAAGCGAACGTCGATCGTGATGCGCCGCGCGCTCGACCCAAAGCGCATCGCCACGTAGTGAATCAGGAGCGAGGTGCGGCCCGCGTCGTCCTTGCGTTCGGCGAATTGCGTCTGCTCGGGAAAGAGATCGCAGATCACGTGCGCGAGCATGTCGATGTCCGCGCTCGGACAGTCGTATTGATAGTCGTCCATTCGATATCGAAATCCGGTTGAAGCGCCGGCTCAGGCGCGCTCAGGCGACCCGAGCGGCGACGCGCCGATAGTAGCGCACGAGCGCCACCGCGACGATCACGCCGAGCACGAGATACACGGCGTCTGCGGCGATGAGCGGCACGAGGCGCGCCTGAAAAAGCGCGGCAGGCAAGCCGACGAGCGCGTGCGCAGCCACGAGAAATACGAGTGCGTGACGCGAGCGCTCGCGCAGCATCTGCCACATCAGCGCGGAAAAGCCGAGTTGCAATACGAAGGCGCTCGCGCGTTCGACAACGAAGATGCCCGCCGACACCGGCGACAAGCTCATCAGCACCAGATGAATGCGTGCGAGCGCGTCGAGCGGCGCGCCCGCGAAGTGCGAGTCGAGCGTGCCCTGATTCGCGAGCATCGCATAGACGATCCATTGGACCTGTACGAGCACGCCGACGATCCACGCTTCCGCCCCGCCGTGCCCGATGCCGTAGCCGAGCGCGGGCCCGTGCCGGTCGAGCGCGCCCGGCTCGCGTGAAATGAGCCATTTCATCGCGAGAAAGCGTCCGACTTCCTCGCATAAGCCCGCGGCGATCGCGCCGTAGATGACGAATATCGCGGGATTCGCGAGCCAGGCCGACGTCACCGGATTGCTTAACATGAAGCCGTGCAGCGCGCGTTCGATCACCATCGCGAAGAGCGCGAAGACCGCGATGCCGAGAATCGCCTCGCGCGGCAAAATACCGAAACGCGGCCGCACTTTCATGTACAGCACGATGGGCATCGCCGCGATGATGAGCGTCGCGAGCGCGAGGCTCAGCAACGTCGAAACACTGACCATTCAGATTCCTTGTGATGCCTGTTGCGTTTCGCGTGTCGTGGATGCGCGCACGACGAGTTCGCCCGGCAGCAGGCATTCGCGCGCGGGCATCGTGGCGCCGCCGAGCCGTTCGTGGAGAAACTCGACCGCACGCCGGCCGATATCGTACGTCGGCTGGCGCACGGTCGTCATGCCGGCGAGTTGCGCCCATTCGGAGTCGTCGATCGACATCAGCGCGACGCGTGCCTGCCAGTCGGCGCCATGACGCTCCTTCAGATGCACCGCGACGCGCAGCGCAACCGGCCCGTTCGCTGCAAAAAGCGCGACGCGCCTGCCCGCCGCTTTCGCCGCCGCGACGCGCGAATCGAGTTCCGCAAGCGCGGGCGATGCATCGGCGAGATCGATCACGAGCGTCGAGCCGCTTGCATCGAGCGCGGCGACGGTTTCGCGAAACGCGGCTTCGCGCAGGCGCCGCGAACTCACGTGAGTGACGGGCTGCACGATGAACAGCAGCTCGTCGAAACCTTCATCGACGAGATGACGCGTGGCGAGCTGCACGGCGGCGGGATTGTCGAGCCCGACCATGTCGGTGATGAAGCCGTCCACGAAACGATCGACGAGCACGACCGGAATGCCGCCTTGCGCGAAGCCCTGCAGCAGTTCTTCCTTCACGCCGAGCGCATTGACGATCACGCCTTCCACGCGATACGTCGTCAGCAGTTGCAAATAGCGCCGCTCCATGTCGATCTCGTTGGCCGCGTGACAGATGAGCGGCATGTAGCCGAGCGCGTGGCACGCGGCCTCGACGCCCTGAAGCACTTCGACGGAATATGGATTGGTGAGATCGGCGAGCAGCATGCCGATCAGGCGATTGCGGCCGCGCTTCAGGCCGCGCGCCATCTGGTTCGGCCGATAGTCGAGCTTCGCGATGGCCGCCTCGATGCGCTCGCGCAAGTCGGGCGACAGCACCCCCATCTCGCCGTTCAGATAGCGCGAAATGCTGGTCTTGCCCGTGCCGGCTTCGCGGGCGACATCGGTGATCGTCGCGCGGCGCGCGCCGAACGCGGCCGGGCGGTTCGTCAATGTGGGATCGTCGGACATAGTGGTCGTGGGCGCGCGCATCGCCGTGAAGCGGGACGCGACGCCGTCATTATCGTTCTCCTCGCATCGCGCATGTTAGCGCATGCCCGCGCGACCCCACGCTTTCAGCGCGCAAGCGCGTCGCGATTGACGATGTTCCGGGTGAGCGTGCCGTCCAGTGCGCCGATGAGGTTCTCGGCGGCGTTGCGCGCCATCGCGTGACGCGTTTCGTGCGTGGCCGAGCCGATGTGCGGCAGCGCGACGACGTTCTTCATCGCGAGCAGCGGCGAATCGACGGGCAGCGGCTCCTGTTCGAACACGTCGAGGCCCGCGCCCCGAATCGTGCCGTTCTTCAGCGCTTCGATGAGCGCGGTTTCGTCGACGGTCGGCCCGCGCGATGCGTTGATCAGAATCGCGCTGCGCTTCATCTTCTTCAGCTCGTTCGCGCCGATGAGACCGCGCGTCTCGGGCGTGAGCGGCACTTGCAGGCAGACGAAGTCGGATTGCGCGAGGAGTTCGTCGAGCCCGACGCGCTTCGCGCCGAATTCCCTTTCCGCCTGCTCGTTCGCGCTGCGGTTCGTGTAGAGGACGTTCATGCGAAAGCCGAGCGCCGCGCGCCGCGCGACTGCTCCGCCGATGCGTCCGAGACCCACGATGCCCAGTGTCTTGCCCTGGACGTCCACGCCGAAGCACGCCTCGCCGATGCTCGAGGTCCAGTGGCCTTCCTTTACCCATTCAGCCAGTTCGACGACGCGGCGCGCGCTTGCGAGGATCAGTGCGAAGACGGTGTCGGCGGTGGATTCGGTGAGCACGTCGGGCGTGTGCGTGAGCACGATGCCGCGACGCGTGAGGTCATCGACGTCGAATTGATCGAAGCCTACGGAGATGGTCGAAAACGCTTTCAGGTGTTTGGCGCCTTCGATCATGTCGGAGGAGATTTTCACGCTCGCGCCGATGGCGCCGTCGGCATTCTGCAGTGCTGCGACAAAGGCCGCGTGGTCTTTTGGATCGACGTGTGCCACGTCGGCGTGCTCGCGGAGGTAGGCTTCGACGTCGCTCGGCAAGGGTTTGTAAGCTACGATTTTTTTCGTCATGGTGGGGTAAGGGTTGGGTCGGTTTGGGCTTTTGTGGAAACCTGATTTCTTGTCGGTCTATTAGCACTGCCCCTGTGCGGGGCGGCAGTCACTTTCTTTGCTGCTGCAAAGAAAGTAACCAAAGAAAGCAGCTCCACACGCCCGCGGTCACACGCAGTTGGGCCACGCTTGCCAGCCCATCGTGGGCTGCCTAAGTGTCGCCCTCAAAGGTTTAACCGGGCTTGGATCGCGCACGGTCCGCCACCTCACGCCACACAACAAGCTGGTTCAGCACCAAATGGCTCCAGCCCGCTTCGCGGCCGACCGGTCAATCGGGTCTGCCCGTACTCTTTTTGCTAACGGCTCTATCTCGCCGCATTGGTAATTCGTTGGTTTCCCCTGCAGACCCAGCGGCAGCGCGTAGCGCTGTGCCGAAGCTATTTCGTGCTGAACCGGCACGCTCAAACGACTAGCTTGTCAGACCGTGCGCGATCCACGCCCGGTTGGACCTTTGAGGGCGACACTTAGGCAGCCCACGATCACATGGCACGCGTGGCCAAACTGCGTGTGACCGCGGGCGTATCGAGCTGCTTTCTTTGGTTACTTTCTTTGCAGCAGCAAAGAAAGTGACTGCCGCCCCGCACAGGGGCAACGCTAATAAACCAAAAAGAAAACGGGATCCGGCGAAAAAAAACATCAACATCAAGACCGCACAACAACACCAGCCCTAACCGCAGCCTGCGGCTTAACAGCCAAAGTAAGCCACACAGAAAGCAACAACGCCACGCTCATGAACACATAAGAGGCCGCCGGCGACCCCGTCGCACCATTCAGATAGCCAACGAAATACGACCCAACGAACGACCCCAACGCCCCCATGCTATTGATGAGCGCCATCGCCCCGCCGGCGACATTCTTCGGCAGCAACTCCGGCACGATCGCAAAGAACGGCCCATAAGGCGCATACATCGCAGCCCCCGCGATCACGAGCAGCGCATACGAAGCCCAGAAATTCGTCGAACCGAGCAAGTACGATCCCGCGAACGCCACCGCGCCGATCAAAAGGAACGGCCATACAAACGCCTTGCGCGCCTGCAGCTTGTCGGAAGCCCAGGAAGCCAGCAGCATCGCGATGGTCGCGGCAAGATACGGCACGGCGGAGAGCCAGCCCGTCTCGACCATGCCAAGCGTCGAACCGTTCTTCAGAATCGAGGGCAGCCACAGCACGAAACCATACACGCCGATGCTCCAGCAAAAATACTGCGCGCACAGCTTGATCACCGCCGGCGACTTGAACGCCTCGCGATAGTTCTTCACGGGCTTGATCGCGGCCTGTTCGGCGCGCAGCGTCGCATCGAGATCGTTCTTTTCCTGGTCCGTGAGCCAGTTCACCTGCGCCGGCTTGTCCTTCACGATGAACCACCAGATCACCGCCCACAGGATGGCAGGCGCGCCTTCGACAATGAACATGTGCCGCCAGCCGAACGAATTCACGAGGTAGCCCGATACCACCGACATCCACAACACCGTCACCGGATTGCCGAGGATGAGAAACGTGTTCGCGCGCGAGCGCTCCGACTTCGTGAACCAGTTCGCGATGAAGACGAGCATCGCCGGCATCACCGCGGCCTCGACGACGCCGAGCGCGAAGCGGATCGCCATCAGCGACGGAATGTTGCTCACCATGCCCGTGAGCGTCGCGCACCCGCCCCACAGAACGAGGCTCCAGAACACGAGTTTCTTCACGCTGCGACGCTCGGCATAGATCGCGCCCGGAATCTGGAAGAAGAAGTAGCCGAGGAAGAACAACGCGCCGATCAGCGACGACAATCCCTTGCTGATGCCCAGGTCCTGATTGATGCCCGCAGCCGCGGCGAAGCCGTAGTTGGCGCGGTCGAGATACGCGAGGCTGTACGTGATGAAGACGATCGGCATGATCGCCCACCAGCGGCGCACAGCGAGTTTGGGAGTCGAGGATTGCATGGTTGTCTCCGAACGCAATTCGTTGGGTTTCCCGGCGGATGGCCTGGTCAGTCGTCAGGCCAGATCGAACGCGGCTTTGGCCGTCTTGTCGTTGGAATCCTGTGCTTCGAGCAGATCGAGCGCGGCGCGCGTCGGCAGTCCTTCGCTGTCGCCGATCACCTGAATCGCCAGTGCGCCGATGCGGTTGCCGCGCGCGATCGCGTGGCGCACGTCGCGGCCTTCGAGCAGTGCGCTCACGACGCCGACCGCGAAGCCATCGCCCGCGCCGACCGTATCGACGACCTTGTCGACCGGCAGGCCCGGCACGATGCCCTCTTCGCCCTCCGCCGTGCGGAAGTACGCACCGTGCGC
This sequence comes from Caballeronia sp. INML2, assembly GCF_023631365.1. NCBI lineage: Bacteria > Pseudomonadati > Pseudomonadota > Betaproteobacteria > Burkholderiales > Burkholderiaceae > Caballeronia > Caballeronia sp. INML2. The sequence continues at coordinate 6,260 of NZ_JALQDH010000019.1, forward strand.
GCCCAGCTTGACGACGACGCCCTTCGCGCCCCGGTCGAGATAGAACGCTGCGATGCCTTCGGGCTTCGCATGGCCCGTCAGCGTCAGGCCTTCGGACACGCCGGGCAGCACCCAGTCGGCCAGCGCGGCGAGCGCGTTGAGCGACTCGGCCATCGCCTCGCGCGAGGGCCAGAGCGTCGGGCGCAGGTTCGGATCGAACGAAATCGTCTTGCCTGCCGCACGCATTTCCCGGGCCATATGGAACGCGAGTTCACGCGAGCTCGCCGATATCGCGGGCGCGACGCCCGTCAGATGCAGATGACGCGCACCGAGCACGTAGTCGGCGGCGTAATCGTCGAGCGACAGGTGGCTCGCGGCCGACCCCTTGCGAAAGTACTCGACAGCCGGATCGCTGCCGTCGTCGCACTTGCCCTTGAGCTGGAAGCCGGTCGGATAGCGCTCGTCGATCGTCACGCGGCTTGCGTCGATGCCTTCGGACGCGAGCACGTCGAGCACGTAGCGCCCGAATGAATCGTTGCCGACGCGGCTCATCCAGCCCACCTTGAACCCGAGCCGCGACAGGCCGATCGCGACGTTCAGGTCCGCGCCCGCGACGCGCTTCGTGAATTGACCGGCCTTCGCGAGATCGCCGGTGACGGCCGCGACGAACATCGTCATCGCTTCGCCGTACGTGACGACGTCGAGAGCCTCAGGCTTGGCTTGCATGTCGAGTCCTTTACAGATGAATGCTGAATGCAAAATGCGTAATTCAGAATGCCGCGATTCGCGCTACCTGGCGCGCGGCTTCGGCGTCGAGCGAGACGTCCGCGCCGGCAATGAACGGATATTCGATGCCGCGCGGCACATCGCCCGGCAAGCGCGCGAGCAGCGTCGCGAAGCGGGCGTCGCCGTCCGCGGGCGCGGCCGCGAAACGGCGGGCGCCCTCGCCCATGACTGCTTTGCAGTGCACGTAGGCGACATACGGTGCGAGCCGCGTGGCGGCGTCGAGAGGATCCTGTTCGGCCCAGTGCCAATTGCCGGTGTCGAAGGTCATTGAAAGGCCGCTTTGTCGCGGCAGCGCGGCGAAGAGCGCGTCGAACGCGCCGATCGTCCCGCCCGCCTTCAGTTGTCCGTTCTCGACGACGACGCGCGCTTTGGATGCGGCGATGTCGGTCATGAGGCGGTCGAGCGTCGCCGGATCGGTCGCGACGCCGCGCTCCGTGCCGCCCAGTTGCAGCTTGACGATGCGCGCGTTCAGCGCCGACGCTTCGTCGACGGCGAGGCGGAGTGCTTCGCGGTCGAGCGAGCCGTCGTCATGGAAAAGCGTTGCGGGCGTCGAATAGACGATCCACAAACCCAACCCGCGAATACGTTCGCCCAGTTGCGCGAGCGCTTCCGGCTGCGCATCCGCGTCGCTCGCGAACAATTCTCGGCGCACTTCGAAGCCGTTCGCGCCCGCTCGCGCCGCGGCGCAAGCCCAGACGGCGTGACCGTCGCGCCGGATCGCATCGGCGCCGAACGCGCTCGCAACGATCACAACGTCAGTACTCGCCTCATCGTTCGGGGAATTCTCGTTCACGTGCTTCTCGGTATCGTTTCGGCGCCAAAATTAGCCTGGAACCGGTTCCATGATCGATTTTCAAAAAAGACGCCGCGGCGCCCTGTTGAGAACGAATGGTGCGTCAGACCGCCATCGAGGCGCCATAGTGGAATTCCCTAGCCGAGCAGACCCGGCTCGTCGCACAACTCCAGAAAACGCGCCGCGACGCGCGACGGCGTCGCCGCATGAGGCAGCAGAATGGAAAAGCGGCGCGTGAGCGGCTTCGGTGCGATGCGCACGCGCCGCAGCGCACTGTCTTCGTGACGGATCGACATCGCCGACACAAAACCGATGCCCATGCCCGCGCGCACCGCCTCTTTCACGCCCTCGACGCCGGCGATTTCCAGCGCGACGCGCATCGGCGCATCGCAGTCCGCGAACGCGCGCTCGATAACCTGCCTCACGCCCGAGCCTGGCTCGCGCAGCACGAGCGGGTGCTCGCCGAGTTCATCGAGCGTGACGGACTCGCGCCCGTCGGCAAGCGAATGGCCGTTGGGCAGAATCGCGACGATCTCGTCCTCGCGCCACGACGTGACCGTCGTGCCGAGCGGCAGATCGCTGCCGGGCGAGCCTTCGACCAGCGCGATATCGAGCGAACCGAGGGCTGCGACGATATCCGCCGTATTGCCGTCGATGGTCGTCACGACGACGTCCGGATAGCGCTTGTGAAACGCCGCGATCAGGTACGGCAGCAAATAGCTCGCGGGCGTCGTGCTCGCGCCGATGCGCAGCGTGCCGCGCTCCAGCCCGCGCAACGCGTCCCGCAGCGCGTGCGCCGCCCGGAACGTCTCGCGCAGGCGCTCCGCGTGGCCGAGCAACTGTTCACCGGCGGCGGTCAGGCGCACACCGCGACCGTCGCGCTGATACAGCGGCTCGCCGAACTCCTCCTGCAGAAGCCGCAGTTGGCCGGACACGGCCGGCTGCGACAGATGCAGCGCCACCGCCGCACGGCTGATATTGCCGTGCTCCGCGACCGTCGCGAAGGTTATCAGTTGTTCCGGGGTCATTTCTCATAAATATCAGTTTGTCCGATACTTCACATTCTAAATCACGATTTTTCATATTGATATATCGGGAATAGGATTAGCCCATCGATTCCACCAATTTCAAATGGGTTCATCCATGTCCACGGTTCAGTCCGCACACCATCTTGCGCCGGCCGCCTCCTCCACGCGCGGGCAACTCAACGGCATCCTGTTCGTCGCGTTGTTCGCCGCAGCCGTCACGCGCCTCGCCAGCATCCCCGCCATCGCCGGGCTCGGGATCAGTCCGTTGATCGTCGGCATCGTTGCGGGCGCGGTCTACGGCAACGCATTGCGTCACGGCATGCCCGATAGCTGGGCGGCGGGCGTCAACTTCTCCGCGCGCAAGCTGCTGCGGATCGCGGTCGCGTTCTTCGGGCTGCGCGTGAGTCTCCAGGAGATCGCGCAAGTCGGCGTGTCGGGCTTCACGGTGTCGGTGCTGGTCGTCGTGAGCACGCTCGTGATCGGGACGTGGGCCGGCATGAAGCTGATGAAGCTCGATCGCGACACGGCACTTCTCACGGCAGCCGGCAGCGCGATTTGCGGCGCAGCGGCTGTGCTCGCGTTCGAATCGACTTTGCAATCGAAGCCGCACAAGAGCGCAATGGCCGTCGGCAGTGTCGTGCTGTTCGGCACGCTCTCGATGTTCCTCTATCCGCTCGCGCTCAACGCCGGCTGGCTGCATCTCGACACGCTCGGCGCGGGCCTCTTCTTCGGCGGCACGATCCACGAAGTGGCGCAGGTCGTCGGCGCGGCGAGCAACGTGAGCCCGGAAGCGACGCACATCGCGACCATCGTGAAAATGACGCGCGTGATGCTGCTGGTTCCCGTGCTGCTCGTGATCGGCTTCTGGATCAGCCGCTCGCGTGCCGCATCGGCGGATGGTTCGGCGCAGGGCAAAGGCAAGATCGCGGTGCCCTGGTTCGCGCTCGGCTTTCTCGTGCTCGTCGTCGTGAATTCGCTGCACGTACTGCCCGATGCCGCGACGAGCACGATCAACACGCTCGACACCTTCGCCCTCACGATGGCCATGACTGCGCTCGGCATGGAGACGCGCATCGCGCAGATCCGCGAGGCGGGCCCGCGCGCCCTCGCCACCGGCGCGATCCTGTACGCGTGGCTCGTCGGCGGTGGCCTTGCGATCACGCTCGGGGTCGAACGTCTGTTCGGCTGAGGGATGCACGGAAGTACCCATCGCGCGAGTGTCGGCTCGCGCGATAACGCTTTGAGGGAGCACTCATGGAACACGGCGCTCGCACCCAGAACGAGAAGCTCGATGTCAAGACCACGACGTGCTACATGTGCGCATGCCGCTGCGGCATCCGCGTGCATCTGCGCGACGGCGAAGTCCGGTACATCGACGGCAATCCGAACCATCCGCTCAATCAAGGCGTGATCTGCGCCAAGGGCGCGTCGGGCATCATGAAGCAGTACTCGCCCGCGCGTCTCACGCAGCCGCTGATGCGAAAACCGGACGCCCTGCGGGGCGAAGCGCAGTTCGAGCCGGTTTCATGGGAAGTCGCGCTCGACACGCTCGAAACGCGTCTCGCGCATCTGCGCGCCACCGATCCGAAGAAGTTCGCGCTCTTCACGGGCCGCGACCAGATGCAGGCCCTGACCGGCCTCTTCGCCAAGAACTTCGGCACGCCCAACTACGCGGCGCACGGCGGCTTCTGCTCGGCCAACATGGCGGCCGGCATGATCTACACGATCGGCGGCTCGTTCTGGGAATTCGGCGGCCCCGACCTCGATCGCGCGAAGCTCTTCTTCATGATCGGCACCGCGGAAGATCATCATTCGAATCCGCTCAAGATCGCCATTTCGAAGTTCAAGCGCGCGGGCGGGCGCTTCATCGCGATCAATCCGGTTCGCACGGGCTATGCCGCCATCGCCGACGAATGGGTGCCGATCCGCCCCGGCACCGACGGCGCGCTCTTCATGGCGCTGATCCACGAACTGATCGCCGCCGACGCCTGGGATCACGAGTTCGTCACGCGCTACACGAACGCGGCGGAACTGCTCGACATGAACGAAGCGAGCGATACCTTCGGGCTTTTCGTGAAAGACGGCGAGACGCCCGAGCGCAACGCGCTCTTTCCGCAAAATCATCTGTGGTGGGACAAGAAGACGAATCGCGCGGTCGCGCATCATGCCGATGACGCCGAACCCGCGCTCGAGGGCCGCTACACGCTCGACGACGGCACGCCCGTCACGCCCTCCTTCGCGCTGCTGCGCGAGCAGGTGGCGTCGTGCACGCCCGAGTGGGCCGCCGGCATCACCGGCATTCCCGCCGCAACCATCAAACGTCTCGCCGCCGAAATGATCCAGACGGGCCGCGACCACAAGGTCACGCTGCCGATCGAATGGACCGACTGCTGGGGGAAAAAACACGACACCGTGACGGGCAACCCCGTCGCCTTTCACGCGATGCGCGGGCTCGCCGCCCATTCGAACGGCTTCCAGTCGATCCGTGCGCTCGCGGTGCTGATGTCGCTGCTCGGCACGATCGACCGTCCGGGCGGCTTCCGTCACAAGTCGCCTTTTCCGCGCGCGGTGCCGCCGTCCGCGAAACCGCCGAATCATCCCGATCAGGTCAAGCCGAACACGCCGCTTGCGAGCGGCCCGCTCGGATGGCCCGCCGCGCCCGAGGACCTCTTCATTCACGACGACGGCACGCCCGTGCGCATCGACCGTGCGTTCTCGTGGGAGTATCCGCTCGCGGTGCACGGCGTGATGCACAGCGTCATCACGAACGCGTGGCGCGGCGATCCCTACCCCATCGACACGTTGATGATATTCATGGCCAACATGGCGTGGAACTCGTCAATGAACACGATGGAAGTGCGCAAGATGCTCGCCGACAGGAACGACGACGGCGAATACAGGATTCCGTTCATCGTCGTGTGCGATGCGTTCCAGTCGGAGATGACCGCGTTCGCCGATCTCATCCTGCCTGACACGACCTACCTCGAACGCCACGACGCGATGTCGATGCTCGATCGCCCGATCTCCGAGTTCGACGGTCCCGTCGATTCGGTGCGCGTGCCGGTCGTGCCGCGCACGGGCGAATGCCGGCCGTTTCAGGAAGTGCTGGTCGAGCTCGGCGGCCGCCTCGGGCTGCCCGCGTTCACTACGCCGGAGGGCAAGCCCAAGTATCGCGACTATCCGGATTTCATCGTCAATCATCAGACGTCGCCGGGATCGGGCGTCGGCTTTCTGATGGGCTGGCGTGGCAAGGACGGCCGCGATGCGCTCGTCGGCGAACCGAATCCGAACCAGTGGGAAGAGTACGCGAGGCACGATTGCGTCTATCACTACACCTTGCCCGAGTCGCTGCAGTACATGCGCAATTGCAACGGGCCTTATCTGCAATTCGCCGTCGACAAGGGCTTTCGCAAATTCGGCGAGCCGATCCTGATCCAGCTCTACTCCGACGTAATGCAGAAGTTCCGCCTCGCCGCGCGAGGACGCACGAAAGGCAGGCAGCCGCCCGAGCATCTGCGCGCGCGCATCGAGCAGTATTTCGATCCGCTGCCGTTCTGGTACGCGCCGCTCGAACTCGACACGACCAATCTCGACCGATATCCGCTCGCGGCCGTCACGCAGCGCCCGATGGCGATGTATCACTCGTGGGATTCGCAAAACGCGTGGCTGCGGCAGATTCACGGCGAGAACCTGCTGTACATGAATCCGCGCATGGCGAAGGCGAACGGCATCGAGGACGGCGGCTGGATCTATGTCGAATCGCAATGGGGCAAGGTGCGCTGCATGGCGCGCTATAGCGAGGCGGTCGAACCGGGCACGGTGTGGACATGGAACGCGATCGGCAAGGCGTCGGGCGCGTGGAGCCTCGGCCCCGATGCCAACGAATCGCAGCGCGGCTTCCTGCTCAATCACCTCATCACCGACGAGCTTCCGGCGTCCGGGACCGAAGGCATGCGCTTCTCCAACTCGGACCCGATCACGGGACAGGCGGCATGGTACGACGTGCGCGTGCGCGTCTATCCCGCCGAAGCGGATGCCAGCCACACGCTGCCGCAATTCGCGCCGATGCGCCCCTCGCCCGGCATGCCGGGTCCGATCCAGCGCGTCGTGCAGACCTACTTCGCCGGGCGCGGCGAGTTCGCGGCGCGTTTGCGCAATGTCATCAAGCGAAACCCGGGCAACTGAAGGAGACCATCATGACCCAAATGGCCCTCGTGATCGACCTGAACGTGTGCGTCGGATGTCACGCGTGCGTGACGAGCTGCAAGGAGTGGAACACGTCCGGCGAAGCGGGCAGTCTCGCGGATCAGCGCCCCTATGACGCCGATCCGTCCGGCACTTTCTTCAACCGCGTGCAGACCTATGAAGCCGGTGAGTTTCCGCTCGCCGACACCATCCACTTTCCAAAGTCCTGCCTGCACTGCGAGGACCCGCCGTGCGTGCCTGTCTGTCCGACCGGCGCGAGCTACAAGCGCAAGGAAGACGGGCTCGTGCTCGTGGACTTCGACAAGTGCATCGGCTGCAAGTACTGCGCATGGGCGTGTCCGTACGGCGCGCGCGAGCTCGACGAAGAGCGCAAGGAAATGACAAAGTGCACGCTGTGCGCCGATCGCATCTACAACGAGGCGCTGCCCGAGCGCGATCGCAAACCCGCATGCGTGCTCGCCTGTCCGACGTCGGCGCGGCTCTTCGGCGATATCCACGATCCGGAGTCGGTGGTCTCGAAGGCGATCGAGGAACGCGGCGGCTATCAGCTGATGCCCGAATGGGAGACCAAGCCCGCGAATCATTATTTGCCGCGGCGCCCGGTGAATGCGTGCGGCAGCGGCGGCTCGTGCGGTTGTCATTCCGGCGACGACGCCTCGCTCGAAGCGCACGGCGACCTGAATCTCGCGGCGATGGCCGCGCGCGTCTGACTTCATCGGAGCTCGAACATGAAACCCGCGTTTTCCGTCGTGTTTCTCACAACATTGAGCGGCGCCGCGCAAGGCTTGCTGATCGCGCTCGTCGGCGTCGAAATTTTCGCGAAGCTCGGTCTGAGCGGGTTGCCTGCGCAGACGTTCTTCGTCATCGGCGCGGCGTTGTCGGTCGTGCTCGGCGGGCTCGGGCTGATCGCTTCGTTCTTTCATCTCGGGCATCCGGAGCGCGCCTGGCGTGCGATCGCGATGTGGCGCACGTCATGGCTCTCGCGCGAATGCCTCTGCCTGCCCGCGTTTCTCGCGTGCGACGCGTTGTACGGCATCGCGCATTGGCTGGGCACGCCGGGCGCGCTCGTCATCGGCGTGATCGGCGTGATTGCGTCGGCGGCGCTCTTCGTCTGCACCGCGATGATCTACGCGTGCCTGCGCTTCCTGCAGGAATGGGCTACGCCGCTCACGATGGTCAACTTCGTGCTGCTCGGCTGCGCGTCCGGCTTCACGCTTGCGACGGCCTGCGCCGCGTGGCTCGCGCCGTCGCTCGCGGCGGGGCTTGCGGCTTGCGCCTGCACCCTGACGCTCGCAGGCTGCGCGACGCGCGTCGCCGCGTTGAAGCGCAATGCCCGCTTGCGGCCGAAGTCGACCGTGCAAAGCGCGACGGGCATCAAAGGACCGAACGTCGTGCAGAAATCACGCGGCTTCACGGCGGGCGCGTTCAATCTGCGCGAGTTCTTTCATGGACGATCGGCGCAAGCGATCGCGCGCATCAAGTGGACGTTTCTCGTCGGCGCGTTCGGCGTGCCGTTCGTGCTGATGCTGCTCGGGATCAGCGCGCAGTCCGTAGCGCTGTTCTGCCTCGCGTCGGTCACGCAGTATCTGGGACTCGTCGCCGAGCGATGGTTCTTCTTTGCCGAAGCGCGGCATCCGCAGAACATCTACTACGCGCGCGCTTCGTGATTGGCGGGAAGACGCGTGCCGTACGGCACGCGTTCCTTGCTACACCGCGAGCTTGAGCGCCTGATCGAAATCGGCGATGAGATCGTCGGTATCTTCGATACCTGCGGACAAACGCAGCATGCCGTCCGAAATGCCCATCGACTTGCGCACTTCCGGGCCGGCTTCGAAGAAGATCGTCGGCGCGACCGGAATGATCAGCGTGCGCGTGTCGCCGAGGCCCGTCGCCTTGACCGGCAATTGCAGCGCGTTGACGACTTCGATCATGCGATCCGCGTGGCGCAATTCGAACGACAGCAGCCACGACGCGCCCTTGAACAGCGACTGCGCGATCTCGTATTGCGGATGACTCTTCAGCCCCGGATAGAACACCCGCCCGATAGCCTCGTGCTGCTCGAGAAATTGCGCGAGCGCGAGCGCGTTCTCGCTGCACTTCGCGACGCGCAGCGCGAGCGTTTCCGCGCCCATTGCGATCGAATGCGCCTGCTCCGACGACAGCGACCCGCCCATGTCGCGCAGCCCCTTTTTGCGAATCTGCAGGAGCCCTTGCTCCTTCGGCGGCGAGCGGCGGTAGTCATCGGCGATGTTCGGGTACGCGCTCCAGTCGAAGAGGCCCGTGTCCGTCACTGCGCCCCCGAGCGCCGCGCCATGTCCGGCAATGGTCTTCGTCAACGAATTGACGACGAGGCTCGCGCCGACCGCCTTCGGCCGGAACAGCGCGGGCGATGTGATCGTATTGTCGACGACATACGCGAGACCGCGATCGCGGCACAACGCGCCGATGCCGGCGAGGTCGGGAATCTGCGTGCCCGGATTCGCGATGGTCTCGACGAACACCATGCGCGTGTTCGGCCGGATCGCGTCCGCGACGTTCGCGGCCGATGCCGAATCGACCATCGTCACGTCGATGCCGAGCGTTCTCAAGGTGCCGAAAAGGCTGTTGGTGTTGCCGAACACGTAGCGGCTCGACACGACGTGATCGCCCGCGCGCAGCAAGGTGAGGAACACCGCCGTCAGCGCCGCCATGCCGGTGCTGAAGCAGATCGACCCGACGCCTTCTTCGAGGCTCGTGATCTTGCGCTCGAGCGCCGCGGTCGTCGGCGTGCCCTGACGCGCGTAATTGAAGCCGCCTTTTTTCGTGCCCTGAAAGACGCCGATCAGATCCTCCACGCGCTCGAATCCGTACTGGACCGATGTGTGGATCGGCTGCCGCACGCCGCCATGCTCGACGCCCACGCTTCTGTCGCCGTGAACGATGCCAGTGGTAAAGCCTTGCTTGTCCATCCCTTCTCCGCTGCGTCGAAAACACAAAACATCAATTTTGCACGATCTGGGCGGATTCATGGCGTCGCCGTCAAACAGGAACGCGTGTTGCTCGCCCGATTCTCCGTACGCGCGCTTCGTCGCACGTTGAAAACGCGCACACTCCACTGTCGCCGCAAACGCGGCACACCTTCCCGAGGAGCCTTTTCACATGGCTTACGAACTCCATTACTGGAACGGATTGCAGGGCCGCGGCGAGTTCGTCCGGCTCGCGCTGGAAGATGCCGGCGCGCCATACATCGACGTCGCGCGTGAATCGGGTAAGCGCGGCTACGGCATGGACGCGATGATGAAAGTCCTGAACAGCAAGACCGAGCCGCACATCCCCTTCGCCCCGCCGTTCCTGAAAGACGGCGAGCTGATCGTGCCGCACGTCGCGAACATTCTGCTCTATCTCGGACCGAAGCTCGGACTCGCGCCGAAGGACGAAGGCCTGCGCTACGTCGCGCACGGCCTGCAACTGACGATCGCCGATTTCGTCACCGAAGTGCACGACACGCATCATCCGCTCGCGACCGATCTCTACTACGAGGATCAGATGGACGCGGCAAAGATCCGCACGCAGAATTTTCTCGACAAGCGCGTGCCGAAGTTCATGGAGTACTTCGAGCGCGTGCTGAAGCAGAACCCGCACGGCGACACGCAGATGATCGGCGATGCGGCGACTTACGTGGATCTTTCGGTCTTCCAGATCGTCGACGGCCTGCACTACGCTTTCCCGCGCGCAATGAAGAAGTTCGGCGCACAGTATCCGCGCGTCGCGGCGATTCACGACGCGGTCCTGCAAAGGCCGAACATCGCGGCTTACGTCGATTCCGAACGGCGTATCCCGTTCAACGAGTCGGGCATTTTCCGGCACTATCCCGAACTCGATCAGGACGCTTGAACCCCAACGCAACCCAGGAGCCAGCATGGTAGAAACGATTCCTTCCTTCGGTCTCGGCACGTTCCGCGTCGATGCCGCGAAAACCACGAACGCGGTCAAGAGCGCGCTCTCGATCGGTTACCGTCATATCGATACGGCGCAGTTCTACAACAACGAGGCTGCCGTCGGTCAGGGCGTGCGCGAATCGGGCGTGCCGCGCGACGACATCTGGGTCACGACGAAAGTCTGGTGGGAGCGGCTCTCGCGCGATGCGCTCATCGCGAGCCTGAAGGACAGTCACGCGAAGCTCGATATCGGCACGATCGATCTCGCGCTCGTGCACTGGCCGTCGCCCGACGGCGCGGTGCCGATCGCCGAAACGCTCGCCGCGATGCAGGAAGCACAGAAGCTCGGTCTGATCCGTCATTACGGCGTGTCGAATTTCACCGCGCCGCTGCTCGAAGAGGCGCTGCAGGCGCCGGGCGGCAAGGAGATCGTCACGAACCAGTTCGAGGTGAGCCCGTTTCTCGCGAACCGCAAGCTCGTCGACGCGACGCAGCAGCTCGGCGTCAAGGTGACCGCGTACATGCCGCTCGGCGAAGGCCGCGCGCATACGGACGCGACGCTCAAGGCGATCGCGCAAAAGCACAACGCGACGCCCGCGCAGGTGACCTTCGCGTGGCTCCTGTCGCGCGATATCGTGGTGCTGTCGGCATCGACGAATCGAGAGCATCAGCAGGCGAACTGGGACGCGCAGAAGCTGAAGCTCGACGCCGACGACATCGCAAAGATCGACGCGCTCGACGAAGGCAAGCGTCACGCGAATCCGCCGTTCGCGCCGAAGTGGTGACACGCACGCGTCCGACGCAGCCCGGCCGTGAACGCCGGGCTTTTTTGCGTCCGTCGCGGGCGTTTTCGAGCGCGTTCCGGCACGGCGCAATGCTATCCTTGCGAGTCGCTTATTCCGTTTGCTTCTAAGCTTTCCACGATTCAGCAAAAGTGCTCTCATTCCTGCTCAAGCTGCGGACTCGCGCGCAACGTCTCTTCCGTCTGTCGGACTCGCATACGATGCTCGTCTGGGCGGTCGTCGTCGGCGTGGCGGGCGCCTTCGCGACTTCCGTCTTTCGTGAAGGCATTCAGATCCTGCAACGTCTGCTGGGCAATCCTTCGGAAGGCCTCGTCGCGCTCGCGCATACCTTGCCCTGGCCCGTGCGGATCCTGCTGCCGGCCGTGGGCGGCCTCATCGCGGGTGCGTGTCTGCTGATCGCGCGCAAGCACGCGAGCAAGAACGCGAGCACGGACTACATGGAAGCCGTCACCATCGGCGATGGCGTCGTGCCCGTGTGGCAGAGTCTCTGGCGCAGCCTGTCCTCGCTCATCACGATTTCGAGCGGCGGTTCCATCGGCCGCGAAGGCTCGATGGTGCAGCTCGCCGCGCTCGCGTCGTCGCTCATCGGGCGCTGGGTCCACTTCGATCCGCCGCGCCTGCGCCTGCTCGTCGCCTGCGGCGCGGCCGCCGGTATCACGTCGGCGTATAACGCGCCCATCGCCGGCGCGTTCTTCGTCACGGAGCTCGTGCTCGGCTCAATGGCGATGGAGAGCTTCGGACCGATCGTCGTCTCGTCGGTCGTCGCCAATATCACGATGCGCGAGTTCGCCGGTTATCGCCCGCCATACGAGATGCCGGTGTTTCCGACCGTGACGGGTGTCGAAGTGCTGCTCTTCGTCGTGCTCGGGTTGTTGTCGGGCGTGCTCGCGCCACATTTTCTGCGCTTGCTCGCAGCATCGAGAAAGCGCTTTTCGACGCTGCCCTTGCCATTGCCGCTGCGCCTCGCGCTCGGCGGGCTGATCGTCGGCGTGATTTCGATCTGGTGGCCCGAGGTCTGGGGCAACGGTTATGAAGTCGTGAACTCGCTGCTGCACGAGCCGTGGACGTGGACCGCGCTGCTCACCGTGCTCGTCTTCAAGCTTATCGCGACGGCGGCCACCGCCGGCTCGGGCGCGGTCGGCGGCATCTTCACGCCGACGCTTTTCGTCGGCGCGGTGCTCGGCTGCCTGTACGGCATCGGCGTGCACACGATCTGGCCGGACTCGACGTCCGCGCCCTTCGCCTACGCGATGGTCGGCATGGGCGCGTTTCTCGCCGCCGCCACGCACGCGCCTCTCATGGCGATCCTGATGATCTTCGAGATGACGCTCTCGTATCAGGTCATGCTGCCGCTGATGGTCTCGTGCGTGATCGCCTACTTCATCGCGCGCACGTCCGAGCAGACGTCGATGTATGAAGTCACGCTGCGCCGCAATCGTGAAGAAAAAGAGCGCCTGCGCCTCGCCGCGACGCAGATGCGCGAGCTCGTCAAGCCTGCGGATACCGTCGTGCCGCTCACCGCGAACATCAAGGACATGACGCGCGTCTTCCTCGAATATCCGGTGAAGTATCTCTACGTGGTCGACGAAGCCGAGCGCTTTCGCGGCGTGGTCGCCCTGAAGGACATCACCTCCGATCTGCTCGACGAGCACGACACCAAAACCAAGACCGCCGCGGACTATCTCCAGCCGCAATTCGACGTCCTCACGCCCGACATGTCGCTCGGCGAGGCGCTCCAGCACTTCCTCGCATTCCAGGGCGAGCGGCTTCCGGTGATCGAGAAAAAGACGCAGCCGCTCCTGCTCGGCGTCGTGTACAAAACATCTCTTCTGGACGCATACTTCCGTTTGAACCCGACGTCGCGCTGAAACTGCGCAGCCATGCAATTTCGCGGCGCGCAATGACGCGTGCGCGCGTCTTTCGCGCGAGTCGGACCGACTTCAGAATTCACTCGAAATACGTCCGCGCGACGCCCACTCGTCGCGCCCGTGCGCGCATCGTCCGAACGGACCGCGCGCACGGCGGGCAGCGCATAGGCCCACCGGCATAGGCTTTGCTTGGTGCCTTACGCTGCTTACGTGAGGAGGGGTTGCCCGATGAAGACCTCAACGTTGTTGTCGATGGCCCTGGTTTCGGTCTCGTGCTATGCCGCGCCGCTGCACACGGGTTCGACGGACGAATCCACCGCCACCATTGCCGCGACGCGCGCCGCGCTGCGTGTGAACGCCGCGCCCGTTGCGCCGCCCGCGCCCGACGTCTCGGCGCAGGACCTCGATCACGCGCGCTGGCGTCACGTGCCGCTGCCCAAGTCCCGAGCGCCGAACCACGGCATGGCGAGCCAGCCCATTCAGGTGCAGACCTGACGCACTCTTATCACCACTGACTCGACTCTGGACCTCGGAATGACCGACACGCACGCAAACCACGCCTTGAACGACGAACCGATCGACGATGAAATCGCCCAGGTCCTGCGCCTCGTGAAGTATCCCGCCAACAAGGACGCGATCGTCGATGCAGCGCGCGAAGCGGGCGTCTCCAATGACGTCATCACCGTGTTCGACGGGCTGCCCGAACAGGATTACCCGGACGCGAACGCCGTCGAGCAACTGCTCGGCAGCAACGGCGGACCGGGCATTTCCGTCTGATCGTCTCCGTTGCGAACGAAATGGGCGCCGTTGCTCGCACGGTTCCGGTCAGGTCATACAAAACGTTATTCATCAAAGACTTAACGCCGATACGCGAGCCTTTTCAACACTGCTATCCACAGAAATTGTGGATAAGTCGGGCGTCGGATCGGCGAAGCTCGGGATGGCAAAAACGTGGCGCGATCCGCGTCGCTCAGGGATTGCGCCGCGAAATCAAGAAACTAGACGAGTCGCCAAGCGGTTTTCCACAGCCCTTTCCCCTTGCGCTGGGGATAAGTTATGCAGAGGCCGGCACGTGTGACGCGTCGTGAAGCGCACCTGACTTTTCCTTGGGCGTCAGTCATTTAGCAGACTTTTGGGCGCCTTTTCAACAGGGTGCTCCCCAGTTCGTGTGGACAACCCGCGACGTCATGCCCGCCGTCTGATCCCCGGAATTTATGCGCTTTGCTTTCTAATACGAAGTAACCGGGTGGCATAATCCCGCACTCCGGATTTGAACACGCCTTCCTCCATGCGCAGTCGCTTCCATCAACGAACGGGTTCAGTGCTGGCATTGCTCGCAATGCTGCTGATCACGTTCGCGCCGATGGTCTCGCAGCTGCTCGCGGCCGATGCGCGTGCCGGTGACCTGAGCGCCGAACTCTGCTCGGTGCATGGGTCGAAGGTCGCGCCAGCCGGCCATCACGCACCGGACACGCTCGCTCATCTCGACGATCAGGCCTGCGGCTACTGCCATTTCTTCGCGCATGCGCCCGCGATTTCGAGCGCACGCGCCTCAGCGACGCTCGATGTCCCGGCGCGCCGCACCGTCGTCGTCGCGCTCGTTAGCGTCGAGCGCCCCGCTCCTGCGTACACCACAGCGCAATCACGCGCTCCACCGGTTCTCATCTGACTTCGTCCAAACGGATCGATGCCATCGCGGCGTCGAATGGCGTCGCGCGCCGGTAGCGTCGCGCCACGCGTTTTCATCACGAATTCAAAGAAGAACCATGCTCACTCTTTCAGCGAGCGGCGGCTTCGTGCCGTCCGTACATCTGCACACGCACACGCGCGGCGATTGCGCGTCCCGATCCCTCGACATCGGGAGGACGCAACCATGAAGCGAGTCGTCCGGCAAAGCGCCCTCGTCACGGGCATCAGCATCACCGCGCTGTTCGCCACGCGCGCCTTCGCTCAAGCCGCACAAACCACGGAAACCGGCGAGCCTGCGGCGCTCCCCGCCGTGATCGTAAAGGGACAGGCGCAACATTCGCTGACATCGCAAAACGTCGCCGAGGAGAAGCGCGCGCTCGATCAGACGGTCGGCTCCGTCGGCTTCGTGGACAGCGCGGACTACCAGAACACCTACGCCTTCACGCTGCGCGACGTCCTCAAGAACGTGCCCGGCGTCTTCGTGCAGAACCGCTACGGACAGGAGCTGCGCGTGTCCATTCGCGGTTCGGGGCTTGCGCGCGGCTACCATACGCGCGGCCTCGAGATCCTGCAGGACGGCATTCCGACCAATCTCGCCGATGGCAGCGGCGACTATTACCAGATCGATCCGCTCGCGCTGCAGTCCGCCGATGTCTATAAAGGCGGCAACGGCCTGGCGTATGGATCGTCGATGATGGGCGGCGCGATCGATTTCGTGACCCCCAGCGCCTACACCGCCGATGCGCCCAACATCCTGCGGCTCGAAGGCGGCAGCTTCGGCACGGTGCGGGGCAGCGCGCAGTTTTCGCGCGTGATGGGGCCGCTGGATTTCATCGGCACGTTCTCCGTGAATCATGCAGACGGCTATCGCGATCACGAGCGCGGCCAGTACGAACAGTTCAACGCGAATATCGGCTATCGCTTCTCGCCGGATGTCGAGACGCGCTTCTATCTCGGCGCGTATGTCGTGGACCAGCAGCTTCCCGGCACGCTGTCGCTGAGCGACGCGCTGAACAACCCGACCAAGGCATCGCCGAGCGCACTTTCCGGCGATCAGGCGCGCGATACGCGCACCGAGCGCATCGCCAACAAGACGACGGTCAAGCTCGATGTCGGCCAGCTCGACTTCGTCACCTGGGCCATCCACAAGAGTCTGTATCACCCGATCTTCCAGGTCATCGATCAGGACGGCTGGACCTACGGCTTCGCGCCGCGCTATACCGCGACATTCAACGCCGGCGGGATGCGCAACGACGTCATCGCCGGCGCGCGCTTCTTCGGCGGCACCACGCAGGCGCGGCAGTACGTCAACGTGTCGGGCAACGAAGGCGCACAGACACTCGACTCGACGCAAAGCGCCTACAACTACGAGGCGTATGTCGAGGACCGCCTGTTCTTCCTGCCGACGGTCGCCCTGATGGCCGGTTTCAAGGCGTTGCGCGACGTGCGCAAGTACGTCGATCACGGCGGCCTCGCGGCCGACCCGAACTACAAGTCGGCGAGCGAGACGTTCAGCGGCGTGAATCCCAAGCTCGGCGTGATGTGGCAGCCGAATCGCGAGATCCAGGCGTATGTGGACATCACCCGCAGCCAGGACGTGCCCGATTTCACCGATCTCACGCAGACCTTCGCGAACACCACGCGCTTCACTCCGCTCACGTCGCAACACGCGTGGACGCTCGAACTCGGCACGCGCGGCACACGCGATCGCGTGAGCTGGGACCTCACCGCGTATCGTTCGCTCGTGCGCGACCAGTTGCTTCAATACACGACCAATCCCGACATACCTGCATCGACCTTCAATGCGAACAAGACGGTGCTGCAGGGCATCGAGGCGGGGGTATCGGTGGATGTGTGGCGTGACGTTACGCACCCGGGCGCCGGCGACAAGATCACGCTATCCGGCTTGTGGAATCTCAGCGACTTCCGCTTCAAGGACGATCCGCAGTACGGCAACAACCGCATCGCGGGCGTGCCGGTCAATGTGATTCGCGCGGTGCTCGGCTACTCGCGGCCCAACGGATTTCACGTGTCCGCATCGGTCGACTGGGTGCCGGCGGGCGCCTGGGCCGACGACGCCAACACGCTTCGCGTGCCGGGCTATACGCTCCTCGGCGTGCAGGCGGGAATGGATTTCCGCAACGGCCTGTCGGTCTTTCTCGATGCGCGCAATCTGACCAACAAGCGCTATGTGAGCGACATCAGCACTATCGCGAATGCGCAAACGGCGGCGTCGACGGCGATCTTTTATCCGGGCGAAGGCCGCAGTGTCTTCGCGGGCGTGCGGTACGCGTTCTAACCGCGCGGCAATCGACCGGCACGCGCGTCACCCGGTCAACTTCCCCGATACTGCGCCGCACTCGCCGGCGCAGGCGCGGCGGGCTTCTTCGCGCCCTTGTCCTTCGCCGCGCCGCTCGCCGCCGCATCCGAGGACATATAGGCCGGCGCCGCCTTCGCCTGCTGCTTCTGGCCGGCCGGCGGCGCGCTCGGCGGTCGTCCGATATCGGCGAGCATCTGCTGGCAAGGCAGCGGCTTGTTGTTGCTCGGCGCGATGAGCGGAATCAGGGCCGCGAACGGATTGATGAGGCCCAAGCCCACCGCGGCAGCACCGCGCAACGCCAGAACCGGACTCACGCCGACATGCGGATCCTTGAACGTGCCCTTCACGTAGAGGGGCGATCGCAACGAGAAGACGCGCAGGCCCTTCGTGTGCGGATGGACGCCGAGATCCATGTCCTCCGTCTTGAGATTGATGGTGCCGTCGACGTTGATGACCGCGTCGTCGGTATCGAGTGCGAAGACGCGCGAATCGAGCACGCCGTCGGTCACGACGAAATCCGCCGCCGCGCAGTTGATGTTCACATCGCGCTTGCCGAAGAGCTTTTCATACACGACGTTCGCCACGTTCAGCCCCGCCGCCTCCATGTACAGACGGCTGACGGTGCCCTGCGTGATAAGCGCCTTCACCTCGCCGTTCGATGTCGCCGCGAGCGCCGCGGGCGAATTGCCGGTGGCGGAGAGCGCTGCATCGCCGTTGATCTCCCCGAGCGCGGATTGCATCGTCTTCACGGTCGGGAAAAGCTGCTTGAGCTTAAGATGCCGTGCCTGCGCCGACACGCGGCCCTTGAGCGGCGCGGCGCTGCCGTCGAGATGAATGTTCGATGCGAGCGAGCCGCCCGCCACGCCGAACCTGAGCGGCTCGAACGAGAGCACGCCGTTCGTCATCAGAACGTGCGTGTACAGGTTGGTGATCGGCAGATCCGGATTTTTGATGATGCGCTCGCCGGTGAACTTCACGTCGGCGTCGATGGCCTTCCAGCGATCGGTCTTGAACTCTTCGGTCGGCAGGGCCTTCGACGTCGGCTGCTTTTCCGTCTCGCCGCGCTTGGCCTTGCTCGCGTTGGAATCGGCGCCGATGATCGGCGCGAGATCCTTGAACTGCAACAGATGCGACACGAGCTCGCCCTGCAAGAGCGGCCGCGGCTTCTTCCCGGCATAGACGAGCGATCCGTTGATGTCGCTGCCGCCCACGCGCCCGGTGAAGTTCTCGTAATGAAACACGTTGCCGTCTTCACGGAACTGGCCGGTGAGCCGCCCTTCGGTGGCGAACGGCGGCGTCTCGGGCAGCGTCACGCCGGTGAACGGATAGAGATGCGCCATGCTCACGGCCTGTATCCACAGCCGCAGATCGAGCGCGGCGAGATGCGCGGGATCGGTCACGGTGCCGACAAAGGCAATATGCGTATCGCCCAGGCGCACGTCGGCCTGCACCGGGAACGGACGCGTCGCGTCCTGCACGGCGAGCACGCCGCCCAGCTTGCCGTCGCCGGACACCTTGCCGCCGTTGTACGTGCCCTTCACGTTCCAGCCGAACGCGTACGGCGGAACCGGCGGCTTCGGCCCTTCCTTGGTCGTGATGCTGGTATTCGCCGACGTGCTCGCCGGGTTCGGCGCGGACGCGTTCGCGGCGGCAGCAGCCGATGCCGCCGACGCCGCCGACGCTTCGGACGCCGCCGCCGCATCGGCCTGCTTGTTGAGCTTTGTCGCGCCGCTCTTGCCGACCATTTCCGCCGACGACTTCGCGGACGCCGCTTCCTGCTGCTTCATCGCCTCGCCGATCGGCACGGGCTGCCCGAGCGTATCGACGACGACCTGCATCTCGGCCTTGGTGACTTCATCGTGCACGTCGACGGTGCCCTTCGCGAGCGAGATATCGCCGAGCTTCAGCTTCCAGGTGGACGGCTCGGTCGACTGCTTGAACTTGAAAGTCCAGTTGTTGCGATTGTCCTTGAGCCGCTCGATATCGATCGACGGATTCACGAGATTGATCGTCGGCACCACGATGTCGTGTGCGAGCAGCGGCAGCACGGCCACCTGAAAGTCGATCTCGTCGAGCGTTGCGAAGAATTTCTGGCGCGTCCAGTCGGGATTGGCGATGGTGATTTTTTCAGCGGAGAACCGCGGCCACGGCACCCAGCGTTTCCAGCCCGTTTCGTTGGGCGGACGGCGCCAGCCCACTTTCAGATCGCCCGTGATTTCGAAGCGCCGGCCGATCGCCTCGGATACTTTGTCGTCCACCCACGGCCGCAGACGGTTCCAGTCGAACGTCAGGAAGATGACTACCAGTATCGCGATCAGAACCGCCAGAACGGCAAAAAACCATGCGACGATCCTTCCGATTTTTCCGGTCGTTCTGGCCTGCGGCATGACGGCTCCATCCGTTTTTTCTCATCATGAGTGCGGCAGCACATAGTGTGCCCGTGCGGGCGTAGCGGTTATGTAGTCGTTGATCAGCCGTTGAGCAGCCGTTGAACGCCGAAATGTCCGTAAGATGTCGGCTCCGAAGAACGAGACCCCGACATCAATCGATGCCCGACGCGACATCGCCGCTTTTTGCGCCTTCGCCTCCCGTGGAACTCGTCGCCGCGCACGGCGTCGTGCGTCGCGACGCCCTGCGGGGCGCGGTGCTGCTGCATCCCACGGACTTCGCGCTTTATTCGGGCCAGCGCGCGGCGATCACCGGGCCGTCGGGCTCCGGCAAGAGCGTCTTCCTGCGCACGCTCGCGCTGCTCGATGCGTGCGACGCCGGCCATGTCACATGGCGCGGCGAGCGCATCGCGCGCTCGCGCATTCCGGCTTATCGGCGGCGCGTCGCCTATATCGCGCAGCGTCCCGCGATGCTCGATGGCACCGTCGAGGACAATCTGCGCTATCCGTTCACGCTGAAAACCTATCGGGACGCGCATTTCGATCCCGACACGGCGATGCGGCTGGCGCAGGCGGCCGGGCGCGGCGCAGACTTCCTCGACAAGCTCGCGGGCGATCTGTCGGGCGGCGAAGCGCAGATTGCGGCGCTCGTGCGCGTGCTGCAACTCGCGCCGGATGTGCTGCTCCTCGACGAGCCGACCGCATCGCTCGATCCGGCATCGGCGCGCTCGATCGAAGCGCTCGTCGGCGCCTGGTCCGACGCCGGCCCGCAGCGCGCGTGCATCTGGGTGTCGCACGACCCGGAGCAGGCGCGGCGCGTCGCGACGCGTCATTTGACGATGAACGCGGGCGTGCTCGGAGGCGAGACGCGATGAGCGGCTACCAGAACCTCAGTCTTTTCGATATCGGCCTCGCGGCGGCGTTGATTGTCGTCAATGGCGCGCTGTCGGTCGCGCTCGATCTCGGGCTCGAGCGCAAGCTGCTCGTCGCGGCGGTCCGGACCGTCGTCCAGCTGCTGCTGATCGGCTATGTGCTCGGCTGGGTGTTTGCGTTCGATCGCTGGTATGTGGTGCTGCCGCTGATGGCGTTGATGACGATCATCGCCGGCTTTGCCGCATCCGGCCGCGGGCGGCGGACATACGCGGGCCAGCGCGCGGACAGCATCGTGTCCATCTGGAGCAGTTCGTGGCTGATCGGCGCGTTCGGGCTCTTCATCGTGATTCGGATTCATCCGTGGTACGAGCCGCAATACGCCATCCCGATTCTCGGCATGATTCTCGGCAACACGCTGACAGGCGTGTCGCTCGGCATCGAGCGCATGACGGAGGAACTGACCGCCGGACGCGCGGCGGTCGAGATGTCGCTTGCGCTCGGCGCCTCGCGCTGGGAAGCGGCGCAGGGGCCCGCGCGCCAGGCCGTGCGCGCGGGCATGATTCCGACCCTGAACCAGATGGCCGTGGTCGGTCTCGTCAGCCTGCCGGGCATGATGACGGGCCAGGTGCTGGCCGGGCAGTCGCCGTTGCAGGCGGTGCGCTATCAGATCGTCATCATGTTTCTGATTGCGGCGGCGTCGGGGCTCGGCGTGGTCGGGGCCGTCGTGCTGACGTATCGGCGGCTCTTTTCGGCCGATCACCGGTTCATGGCGTCGAAGCTGGTGGAACGAAAACCCCGCAAGCGCCCCGCGTAGCTCACTCGCCGTTGTAAGCCCGCTCGAGCGCCGCGATATCGAGCTTGATCATCTCGCGCATCGCTTTCATGGTGCGATCGGCTTTCACCGGGTCCGGGTCCTGCAGCATCTTGAGCAGGCGCCTCGGCGCGACCTGCCACGTCACGCCGAAGCGATCCGTGAGCCAGCCGCAGGCCATCGACTGGCCGCCGTCCAACAGCTTGTCCCAGTAGTGGTCGATCTCTTCCTGCGTGTCGCATTTGATGAACATCGAGATGGCTGGCGTGAACTTGAATTCCGAGCCGCCGTTCAGCGCCAGGAACGCCTCGCCTTCCAGTTCGAACAGGACGGCGAGCACACTGCCCGCCGGTCCTGGACTCGACTCCGTATGACGCATGATCTCCGTGATGCGCGCATTCCTGAAGGTATCGACATAAAAGTTCACGGCCTCTTCGGCGTTGGCGCGTTCGAACCATAGACAGGGCGAAATCTTGTGCATGTGCGGATCTCCGTTCGTGGAATCGTGCGTCACGCGCACGGTTGCTGTCCCATCGCCTGCTTCATTTCCTCTGGCGTGACGTCGCGCGTGTGCGTCGCGACCGACCATTGATGGCCGAACGGGTCTTCCACGCGCCCATAGCGATCGCCCCAGAACATGTCGGCGACGGGCATCGTCACTTTCGCGCCCGCGCTTTCGGCCTGCTTCACGGTGGCGTCGACGTCTTCGACATACAGGTGGATCGTGACCGGCGATCCCTTCAGCGCCTTCGGACCGACCGAGCCGTATTGCGGAAATTCATCGACTAGCATCAGCGTCGAATCGCCGATCCTGACCATCGCGTGCATGAGCTTGCCGTCCGGCGCGGGAATGCGGCCGAGCTCGACGGCGTCGAACGCGCGCTTGTAGAACTCGATCGCTTCGGCGGCGCCCGCGCAGACGAGGTGCGGGGTCAGCGAATGCATGCCTTCGGGGATGGGCTTGACAGCGGAAGTGGACATATCGGCTCCGTGTTGTGGATGAAGCGCGCCGGGTTTGGCGCGGCCCTCATACGCTACAACGAACGGACAGCCGGTCAATCGACACGACTACGCACGCCACCGTCAAATTTTGTTTGCAGCCGCGGATTCGCCTTGGGGGATAGCTTATTTCGAAGGCCGGTCAGCGAGCGATTGAATGAGCGCCTCGAGTCGCGAGAAATTGACGGGCTTGGTCAGATGGTCGCGAAAACCCGCTTCGCGGCAACGTCGAATGTCTTCGTCCATGCCGTAACCCGTGATCGCCACCGAAGGCTTGTCGGGCTGAACGGTCTGCCAGGCGCGCGCGATGTCGAGCCCGCTGCCGTCCGGAAGGCCGATATCGCTGACGAGCAGATCGAATGGCCCGCTCTGCGCGCGCTCGAGCGCCTGGGCGACGGTCACGGCGACTGTCACTTCGTGGCCGAGCATTTCCAGCACCTCGGCCATCGCCGATGACGTCTGCTCGTTGTCCTCCACGAGCAGCACCTTGAGCGCGCGCCCCTGCTCCCGACTCGCGGCCTCGACGAGCGGCGCGTCCTCGTGCGCGGGCTGGACCCTCGCGAGCGGCAGCGTGAGCGTGAAGCGCGCACCGGTGTCGCGCCCCTCGCTATAGGCGGAGAGCGTGCCGCCGTGCTTCTGTGCCAGCGTGCTCGCGATCGCGAGGCCGAGCCCCAGGCCGCCGAACGAGCGCGTGATCGAATCGTCCGCCTGCTCGAACGCGGAGAAGATGCGCGGCAGCGCCTCCGCGCTGATGCCGATGCCGCTGTCCGTCACCGAAACCGCGATCGTCGACGGGTCGGGGTTCCAGGTACGCACGTCGATGCGCCCGCCCGCCGGCGTGAACTTCACCGCGTTCTTCATCAGGTTCCAGACGATTTGCTGCAGGCGCGCGGCATCGCCGAGCACGACGAACCGGTCCGCATCGAAACGCGTTTCGAGCGTGAGGCCCTTCGCGCGCAGATCGGCCTCGGACATGTCGAGCGCGCTCGTCAGCAAGGTATCGAGCGCGACGCTCGCGAAATTGAGCGACAGCTTGCCGCGCGCGATGCTCGTAAGATCGAGCAGATCGTCGATCAGACGCGCTTCGAGCTCGACATTGCGACGGATGAGATCGAGTGTCGGATGCGCCTCGCGCGGCAGCGAATGCTTCATCTCGAGCAGGCGCACGGCCGCGAGAATCGGCGTGAGCGGCGTGCGCAGTTCATGCGACAACACCGCCAGAAAATGGTCCTTCGCGCGATTCGCGGATTCCGCCTGATCTTTCGCGAGGCGCAGCGCGTCGGCGGCCATGTGGGCGTCGGTCGCATCGCGCACGATCTTCGAGAAGCCGATCAGCTCGTCATGCTCGCTGCGGATCGCCGTCGTCACGCCCGAGGCAAAGAACGAATGGCCGTCCTTGCGCCAGAGCCAGCGGTCGTCGCTCGCGCTGCCTTCGCGCCGCGCCGTCTCCAGCTCGGCATCGAATACGCCGGCTTCGCGGTCTTCCTGCGCATAGAAGATGCTCGCGGACTGGCCGAGCACGTCCTGCGCCGGAAAGCCCAGAATGCGCTCGGACGCCGCGTTCCACGTGCGGATGCGCCCTTCGGGATCGAGCGTGATGACGGCGTAATCCTTCAGCGCGTCGATGAGCAGGCGGAAGTGCGTCTCCGTCTCGCGCAACGCACGCTCGACCGCGATGCGTTGCGCGCGCTCGGCGCTCTCGCGCATCGCGCGGCGCACGACCGCGGGCAGGCGTTGCAGTCGCTGCTTCAGCACGTAGTCGGTCGCGCCGCGCTTGAGCATGTCGACGGCATGCTCCTCGCCGAGCAAGCCCGACACGAAGATGAACGGCGTGTCCGGCGAGCGCTCGCTCGCAATCGTGAGGGCCTCGATGCCGGAAAACGTGGGCATCACGAAATCGGCGAGGATGACGTCGAAGCGCTTTTTCCCGAGCTCGGCGATGAACGCCGCGGAGTCGTACACGATCGACGCATCGACGGCGTAATCCGCGCGCTCCAGCTGGGCGATCGTCAGCTCCGCATCCAGTGCGTTGTCTTCGACGAGAAGCAGATGCAGGGGCTGCATGATCTAGACGTCCTCTTCAAAGGACGCCTGCTGGCGCATCGGACCGGGCGAGTTCGCGAACATGGGCGCTGCAATCATTGCGCGGCCGGCGGCCGCCGGAAGCGTGTCGAGCCCGGCGGCGGTTCGTTGAGGACCGCCCAGAATACGCCGAGGTCGCTGATCGCCTCGACGAACTCGGCGAATTCCACGGGCTTGACGACGTAGGCGTTCACGCCGAGCTCGTAGCTGCGCACGAGATCCTGTTCCTCGCGCGAGGACGTCAGCATGACCACCGGAACGCTCTTCAGCGACGCATTCGAGCGGATCATGTCGAGCACTTCGAGACCATCGATTTTCGGCAGCTTCAGGTCGAGCAGGATCACCGCCGGATTGCCGGGCGCGCGCTCCTTCCACTCGCCTTCGCAGGTGAGATAGTGGATGGCTTCCTGGCCGTCGCGCGCGACGATCACTTCGTTCGCGAGCTGGCTCTTGTCGAGCGCAACGAGTGTGAGCTCGAGGTCGTTTGGATTGTCTTCGACGAGCAAAATCGGTTTAAGCATGGTCTTTTCTTGACTTTGTACCTGGGCCGCCCTGCGTTCCATTCGCATGGCGGAATACGACCGGCAAGGAGAAATAGAATACCGCGCCCTCTCCCGGCCGCCCTTCGGCCCATGTGCGCCCTTCGTGGCGCTCGACGATGCGCCGCACGTTGGCAAGCCCGATGCCCGTGCCCTCGAACTCTTCCGCGCGATGCAGCCGCTGAAACACGCCGAACAGCTTCGCGCCGTACTTCATGTCGAAGCCGACGCCGTTGTCGCGCACGCCGATCACGTATTCATCGCCGTTTCGGGTCGCGAATATCTCGATTTTCGCCGATTCCCGCGTCCGCGTATATTTCACGGCGTTCGAAATGAGGTTGCGCACGGCGAGCTGCAGGAAAGCGGCGTCGCCGGTGACGCGCGGCAGCTCGCCGATGACCCATTCGATGCGCCGTCCCGCGCCTTCCGCCTCGAACTCCTGGACGACGCCGCGCACGAGCTGCCCGAGATCGACCGGGGCCGGCCTGAGCGCCGCGCGGCCCATCTGCGAGAACGTCAATAGATCGTCGACGAGCGTGCCCGCAAAACGCGCCGACTCCAGCATGTTGTTCATGAAGCGCCGGCCCTTGTCCGACATGCGCTCGCCTTCCTGCTCGCGCAGCAGATCGCCGTAGCCCGCGATATGGCGCAGCGGCGCGCGCAGGTCGTGCGACACGGAATAGGAGAACGCTTCCAGCTCCTTGTTCGCGCGTGCAAGTTCGGTCGCGAGTTCGGCGCGCTCTTCCGCGCGGCGCAGCACGATGTTCAGCAGCGCGCCGCGCAATTCGCCGGCGAGTTCGAGTTCGCCCTGACGCCACATTGCGGAATGTCCGCGCACCGTCTCGAGCCACGGCGAAAAGCTCGTGCGCGGCGTGCTCGCGCCATCGGCGCCTGCTATTTTGACCGGCTCGCCCGCCCACTTGATCGTCTGCATCATTTCGGGCCTGAACCATAGCAGATAGTTGCGAAAGATCTGCGAGACCGGCACCGCGAGCACGCCGCACGCGTTGTCCTCGTGCGCCTTGGCGGGCGCCCATTCGCGCGCGAGCGAATCCGTCGCCCACACGCCGGTCGTGTTCTCGGCGAGCCAGTTCGTGAGCGCGCGCACAGTGTCCTCGTCGGGGGTCGAGCCGAGCAGCGTGATCTGATCGTCGAAGACGATCGCCGCGCCCGCCGAGCGCGCGAAGCTCAATACGTCGTTCGGCACCGCCTGCAAACCCGCGACGAAGTTCTCGTGCTCGCCCATCGCGGAAATCAGACGGCCCATCGTGCGGCGCAGCGCGGCCAGATACTCGCCTTCGGCGCGCTCCTCCTTCGCTTCGATCTGCAACGACAGCATGTGCCCGAGATGCTCGACCGCGACGCGCGTGTTGAACGGCACGATGCGCGCGTCGTGATCGTGACACGAGATGAGTCCCCACAACTGCCCGCGCACGACGATCGACACGGACATCGAAGCGTGCGTCCCCATGTTGCGCATGTATTCCAGATGCACCGGCGAGAAGCTGCGCAGCGTCGCGTACGTGAGATCGGTGGGACGGCCAGTGGCCGGGTTCACACTTGGCACGAGCCGCGCGGGCGTGTAGTTCACGTCGACGACGAGGCGGATGCGGTTCTTCAGATACAACGCGCGCGCCTGGCGCGGAATGTCCGACGCGGGGAAAAACTGATGCAGGAACGACGGATAAGCCTCGTCGCGGTCTTCGGCGAGCACGTGGCTGCGGCCTTCCTCGTCGAAGCTGTAGAGCATCACGCGGCCAAAACGCGTGATCCCCCGCACTTCGCGCACGGCGAGCTCGGCGAGCGCCTGCACGGTCGCCGCCTCCTGGAGTCCGCGCGCGAACGTGCGCACGAGCGGATACATGGATGCGAACGCGTCGCCGGTGGCGGCGGCGGTTTCCATTTCGACGATGAGCGTGCCCTCGTGACGATGCATCGTGACATCGAAACGCAGCGAGCGTTCGGAGGACGAAGGCGTCACGTCGATCGGGCCGATATATAGCGGCGCGTCCTCGAGCACAGAGGTGGCCGCCGCCTGCGCGATACGTTGCGCACCCGCCGCGCCGATCACGGCATCGAGCGGCTCGCCGAGCAATGCGTCGACGTGCGCGCCTGTCAGCGATGCAAGGTTTTCGCTTACCTGCACGATGCGCAGGTCGTCGCCGAGCACGAGCAGAAAGCCGTGCGGCTGGATGCCGCCGGGAATGTGGATCGGCTCGGCATCGCAGTCCTTGCTCGCGACGCCCGAACTGAGCGTGCGCCGGCGTGCTTCGGCATCGGGCGGTCCCTTCGATGCGTCGTGCAAAGCCCCTGCGCCGATGGGCGGCTCGCTTGCGGCGCTCATCAGACAGCTCCGGGCGCTGGCTGCAAACGCCCGACATCGGCCGTTTCGGGGCACAGCCACGCGTGCAGGCTGTCGAAGGTGGCGATGGCGGCTTTCACCGCATCGTCGTAATGGCGTTCGGGCACGCTTGCCGCCGCGGTCTCGCGAAACGCCTTCCACATGCTGCCCGTGCGCGGGCCATAGCCGTCGAAATAGGCATTGCCACGTCCCGGCGCGAGATCGAGACGCTCGGCGACATGAGGCGCGATGAAACGCCCGCCGAGCGTGCTGCCTTCCATCACGTACATCGAGCCGAACGCATCGCCGATGTTGCGCATGCGCGGCAGATCATCGTGTGCATCGGCCTGCTGCACGCAAGCGACGTACTGTGTCTCGCCTGTCAGCGCGGCGAGGTCGGCGGCAAGTAGCGTCGCCTTGCGGCGCGCATCGAAAAAGTCGGAGAGCGATGCCGGCATGCACGCGGCTACCGCATCTTCCCAAGGCGCGACGTAGCCATAGAATCGTTCGAGCAGCGCAATGTACTCGTCGCGACGCAGGTCGTCCCGCATGAGGTCGAGTGCATTCTCGAGCCGCGCATGGCACGCGGCGGTTTCGTTCTTCAGACGGGACAGAAGTTCGAGGGGCATGTTCCGTTATGTTGGCTTCGGTCCGTAAAGCGGGCAAAGAGTGCAGACATCGGAAGGGCTTACCGGTTTTGCGCGGACCTGGATCGGGCGCATCGGTAGAAAAAACGCCGCAAACGTTGCCTTCCAGACCTGCTCGTGTTCAACGGTTCATTCTACGCAAGCGGCTTGCGCGGTGCCATTCGCCAAGGCTTTCACCGTTCGGTTCATGGCTCGCGCGAGCGCCTTTCGTCGGTGTTGACGTTCGCAAGATCGTCGCGCTGCGTGTCTCGCTGATAGTCGCCGCCGCCTCGTCGATCCGTATCGACGAGGCCGCGTTCGATGTCTTCGTGGGCCTGCGTGCCGACGTCGCGCGCTTGGTCCTCATGCTGCGATTCGACGTTCTGATCCGTCTCGTGAGGCAGCGGCGCCTTCGACGCATCGTCATGCGCCTGTGTCTCGCGGTCCTTGCTCGCCATCTCGCGTCCGCGTTCGGGCGCGCTCGCCGGCGTGATGTTCGTCTGCTTCATCATCGTCTCCCTGTGTGGACGCTCACTTGCGCGAGCCGTCCATGCCGAGCCGCTTCTTCATCTCGGCCGTGATTCTTTGACGCGCCTTGTCGTAGCCCGCCCAAGGATCGCCCTGCAACGTATCGAGCCGCTCGCGCACGTTGCCGATGCTCCATTGATCGCCGCTCTTCACGTCGTCGAGTTCATCCCACGAAAGCGGCATCGACGCGCCGAGCCCCGGCCGCGCGCGCAGCGAAAACGCCGCGACCGTGCTCGACCCGCGGTTGTTGCGCAGATAGTCGATGAAGATCTTGCCCTTGCGGTTCTGCATGCCCATCTTCGCGGAGAAGAGCTTGGGCAGCGTGCTCGCCATATGCTGCGCGACCGCCTGTGAGAACGCCTTCATCTCGTCCCAGCCCGCCTGCTTCGCGAGCGGCACGACCACATGAAAGCCCTTGCCGCCGCTCGTCTTGCAGAACGACGTGAGGCCGAGTTCGGCGAGCAGATCCTTCGTCAGCTTCGCGGCCTCGACCATGCGTTCCCACCCGACGCCTTCGCCCGGATCGAGATCGAACACCATGCGATCCGGCTTCTCGATGTTCGATGCCACCGCGTTCCATGTATGCAGCTCGATCGTGCCCATC
This sequence comes from Caballeronia sp. INML2, assembly GCF_023631365.1. Classification (NCBI taxonomy): domain Bacteria; kingdom Pseudomonadati; phylum Pseudomonadota; class Betaproteobacteria; order Burkholderiales; family Burkholderiaceae; genus Caballeronia; species Caballeronia sp. INML2. Next base: position 35,439 of record NZ_JALQDH010000019.1, read on the forward strand.
TGCGCGGTGCCGACGAGCGCCTGCGACGATTCGATCGTCAGCAGCGGCGGATGCCCCGGATCGATATCGGGATGCTGCGTGATATGCGGAATCGCGAGCTTCGCGCTGTGCTTCTGAAAGAACAGCTCGCCGCCGATATCCTCCGGCGCCCGCACGAGGGACACCGGCCGGTCCTTCAGATGCGGCAGCATCCAGTCGGCGACCGACGCGTAGTACTCGACGACATCGATCTTGCGCAAGCCGGTCGATTTGTCGATTACGCGATCCGGATGGCTGATCTTCACGCCTTCGATTTCGGCCGAACTCGTCCTGGCCTTCGTCGCCGTCTTCTCTGCAGGCGTCTTCTTTACAGGTGTTTTCTTAGCGGCCGTCTTCGATGCCACCTTCTTCGCCGATGCCGGCTCTTCCTTCACGATCTGACGCGCGGGCTTATCGTCCCGCAGGCTGACGAACGAGGCTTGTCGCACGATACGCTCCTTGGTCCATTCCGCGAAATTGCATTCGGCTACGAGCTCGGGCTTCACCCAATGCACAGGCGTGCGGCTGCGTTCCTGCGGCTCGCTCGCGAACGGCATGCGCTTCACTTCGCGCTTGTCGAGTTCCTTCTTCACTGCGACGAGCGTCGCGTGATCGAAGCCGCTTCCCACGCGCCCCGCGTATTGCAGCTTGCCGTGCGTGTCGTAGACGCCGAGCAGGAGCGCGCCGAACTGCCCGCGGCTGCCCGAGGGTTCCGAGTAGCCGCCGATGACGAACTCCTGCCGGCGACGGCACTTGAGCTTGATCCACGACGCGCTTCGCCCCGAGACATACGTGCTGTCGATACGCTTGCCGATGATCCCTTCGAGCGCCATGTCGCATGCGCTCTTGAGAAGATCGTCGGCGTGAAAGGCGAAGTCCCGCGAATAGCGCAAAACAGGATCGTCGACAGGCTCGATGAGCGCCTTCAAAATCGCGCGGCGCTGCACGATCGGCACGTTGCGCAGGTCGTAGCCGTTCAGATATGGCACGTCGAAGAAATACACGACGATGTCCTGCGGGCGTCCCACGTCGAACGCGTTTTGCAGCGCCTGAAAATCGGGCAGGCCGCGATCGTCGAGCACCACGGCTTCACCGTCGAGCCAGCCGCTTTCGATATCGAGCCTGTCGAGCGCCTTCACCTGCTTCGAAAACTTCGCGGTCCAGTCGTTGCCGTTGCGCGTGAAGATCTGGATCTCGCGCTTGCCCTTGATCGTTTCAACGCGCGCGAGTATGCGATAGCCGTCGAACTTTATTTCGTATGCCCAATCATCGCCGGGAGGCGCGGCATCGACGAGCGTCGCGAGCTGCGGCTTGAAAGTCGCGGGCAGCTTCGCCTTGACTGCGCCTTCGATCGCGGGTTCGTGCGACAACGTGCGCAACGACTCATCGCTGCGATTCGCGACGATATCCGGATGCGCGTGTCCGTTCGCTTCCTTGCTGATCGTTTTTCGTGCCGGCGCTTTCTTCGCGGCGGCCTTGCGTTCGGTGCGCTCGCGAATGGCACCGCTCTTGTCGCGCGCGCCGAGCGATGCCGACATCACACTGCCAGGCTTCTTCAGCAGGATGTCGTATTCGGCTTCGGGACGCGCTTCGTCGTCCCGTTCCTTGATGAGCAGCCACTGCTCCTTGTCGCCGCTGCCGCGCATGTGACTCTTCACGAGCGTCCAGCCGCCGTGCAGCTTTTCGCCGTCGAGGATGAACTTGAGCTTGCCTTTCTCGTACTCGCGCGCGGCTTCCTCGATGCTGCCCGACTGCGGCGCCCACGTGCCGCGATCCCATACGATGACGCTGCCTGCGCCGTAATTGCCCTCGGGAATGTCGCCTTCGAAGGAGCCGTAGTCGAGCGGATGATCTTCGACATGCACCGCGAGCCGCTTGACCGATGGATCGAGGCTCGGCCCTTTGGGCACCGCCCACGATTTGAGCGTGCCGTCGAGCTCGAGACGGAAGTCGTAATGAAGACGGCGCGCGTCGTGTTCCTGAATCACGAACGACAGCGCCTGATCCGCGGGTTGCTTCGCGCGCGCACTGCGTTTCGCGGCGCCGGACGGCTCAGGCGTCTTGTCGAAGCTGCGCTTGCGCTGATAGGTATCGAGTTTGTCAGCCATCGTCGTCTATGCGTGACCTATGCGTGACTCCGGCGCTCACGCGCGCTTGCGACGCGTCGTCTTGCGTGCCGGGCGCGCCTTTTCTTCACTGGATTCGTCGCCGGCGTCGTCACCGGTTTCGTCATCGGATTGCGCGGCCTTGGCGCCGCGTTTGGGCGCGCCGCCTTTCTTCAGACTGCGCTTGAGCAACTCCGACAGATCCAGAATCTCGGCGGACGCTTTTTCTTCGCCGCCCTCTTCGATCTTCATCACTTCGGCGATCTTGCCTTCCTTCACCTTCTTGTCGACGAGCGCCATGATGTCGTCCTTGAAGGTGTCGTGATATTTCGCTGGATCCCATGAGTCGCTCATGTCGTCGATGAGGCGTTTTGCCATCTCCAGTTCCTTCGGCGTGACGCCGGCCTTCTTCGTGTCTTCGTCGGGGAACTTGAACTGGCTGAAGTCGCGCACTTCGTCGCCCCAGCGCAGCGTATTGAGCGCGAGCGCGGGACCGACGGGGATCAACGCCGCGAGATGCTGCTTGTTATGCAGCACGACGCTCGCGATGCCGACCTTGCCGGTGTCCTTCAGTGCGTCGCGCAAGAGCGCGTAGACCTTTTCGCCCTTGCGATCGGGCGCGAGATAGTAAGGCGTATCGAGCGACAGAAAGGAGATTTCGGGCGCATCGACGAAGGCGAGGATGTCGACCGTCTGCGTCGATTCGGGATTGGCCGCGCGGATTTCGGCGTCGGTCATCACGACATACTTTCCCTTCTCGTACTCGAAGCCGCGCACGATGTCATCGCGCGTGACTTCCTTGCCCGTGTTCTTGTTGATCTGCTTGTAGCCGATCGGATCCATCGAGCGCTTGTCGAGGAGGTTGAAGCCGACCTTCTCCGACTGCGTCGCCGGATAGAGTTGTACGGGGACGTGGACCAGCCCGAAGCTGATCGCGCCTTTCCAGATCATGTGCGGCATCACGGCACCTTCGCTGTCGGATCGAGTCGATGGGTTCGCCCGGGCGCTCGCGCCGAGGCGTTTTCGCACCGCCATTCGCGCGGTATCGACGAGAATCGCACGAAGCGTGCCAGAAGGCGCGCAAGCCCGGACGTGCGCAGCGCATGGACAATCAGGTTTACCGCGAAACGATTCGGCTCACCGATCTGTAGGCTTTACTGAGGGTGACCGAACGCGGGGAATTCGGAGGTTGAGGAGATAAAGACCGTTAGTTGCAAGCTAGCTACTAAATAGGCCGATCGAAATCGGCACGTCATGACGATGACGGTTATTTACGGCTCGCGGTGACGGTCAACTGCGTGCCGTCGTCGAGCGTGACGGTTTTCTTCGAGCCCGTGGACGTCGGCATCGAGAAACGCACGATCTGGCTGAAACGATTGTCGACCGGACATTGCAGAGTTTTACCGCCCACGGTCACCTTGCTCGTGCCCTTCGGCGCGTAGGCGCGAAAGCTGATCTGCACATTCGCGGAACCGTTGTCGGCGACGACCGGCGCGAAGCGGATCTGCACCTGCCGCACCGCCTGGCCGTTTGCGCTCTTTGGCACCGACGCCGCCTGCGGGCAGTCATCCGGCACGGCCTGCGCCCCGCCCGGTGCTGTGCCCTGCCAGGTGAAGTCGTCGGTCTGGCCGGAGCGGATGGTACGCGTTTCCTGCTCGTTGCCGAAACTCTTCGACGCCATCTTCACCGTGTACCTGATGGGGCCGTCATTGGGCGCTTCGGAGAGAACCTTGATGCCTGGCGTCGCGTGGGCTGTCGCTGCGAACATTGCGAGCGCAGCGACGGAAACGATGCGACGAACGATCAAACGACGACTCATGTCGCCACCTCCGTAACGAGCGCTAAGGAAGGCCGGCGCCACGCGGCGCCGGCGTACTGCGGGCGGTTTCAGTCTAGCGCCCTGCATCCCGGCTCATCCTAGTGGAAAACCCGCGTGCGCAGAGAGGTCGATGACGTTCGTCAATGCGCGCTCAGAAGCCGGTCAGCACGAGCTTGCCGACCGTGCGCCCTTCTTCGAGCAGCCGATGCGCCTCGCGTAAATTCGCCGCATTGATCTTGCCGAGATCGCGGCCGACGGTCGTGCGGATCGTGCCTGCGTCGATCAGCCGCGCCACTTCGGAAAGCAGTTTGTGCTGCTCGATCATGTCGGGCGTCTTGAACATCGCGCGCGTAAACATGAACTCCCAATGAAACGCCGCGCTCTTCGATTTCAGCAATTCGACCGGCACCGGCTTCGCGTTCTCGACGATGGTCGCGATGCCGCCCTGCGGCTTGATGACTTCGGCGGCCGCGGGGAAATGCTTGTCGGTGTCGTTGAAGATCAGCACGTAATCCACTTGCGGGAAGCCGATGTCCTTCATTTGCTTCGGAATGTCCCCGAAGTGATTGACGATGTAATCCGCGCCGAGATCCTCCGCCCATTTCGCCGATTCGGGCCGCGAGGCCGTGGCGATCACCTGAAGCTTCGCGACGCGCTTGGCGAGCTGGATGCCGATTGAGCCAACGCCGCCCGCCCCGCCGATGATCAGCACCGACTTGCCCGCATCCTTGCCTTCCGCCGACACGCGCAGCCGCTCGAAGAGCGCTTCCCACGCGGTGATGGTCGTGAGCGGCAGCGCGGCGGCGCAGGTGAAATCGAGCGACTTCGGCTTCGCGCCGACGATACGCTCGTCGATCAGATGGAACTCGCTGTTCGCGCCCTGCCGCGTGATGTCCCCCGCGTAGTAGACCGGGTCACCGGCTTTGAACAGCGTGACCTCGGGCCCGACCGCCTCCACGACGCCCGCCGCGTCCCAGCCGAGCACGCGCGGCGCTGCTTCGACCTTGTCCTTCGGCGCGCGCACTTTCGTGTCGACGGGATTGACGGCGATCGCCTCGATTTTCACGAGCAGGTCGCGGCCCGTCGGCGCGGGCTTGTCGAGCTCGATGTCGACGAGCGATTCGGGATCGGAAATCGGAAGGTACCGCGTGAGGCCGATGGCTTTCATGTTCGTGCTCCGTGAAGTGGATGTTGAATTGATCATACTGCCCGATCGCTCTCTGGAAAACGGTCATAATCCATGAAACATTTTTCGGGAAATCCATCGAATGGCGAGCGATCCTTTGACGGACGGCACACACCGCGAACGGCTCGATCTGCTCGATGTCGGCCTGTTCATGCGTGCGGCGGCGCTCGCGAATCTGTCGTCGGCGGCGCGTGAATTCGGCTTATCGCCCGCGGTGGCGAGCGCGCGCATCGCGGGGCTGGAGCGCATGCTCGGCACGCGGCTTTTGCATCGCACGACGCGGCGCGTTTCCGTCACGCAGGAAGGCGAAATCTTCGCGGCGCACGCGCGCGAGCTGCTCGACGCCGCCGAGGCCGCGCGCGCGTCGGTCGGGCGCGCACGGGCGCATCCGCACGGCCGCCTGCGCGTGACGATGCCCTCGTCGCTCGGTCGCCAGCACATCTCGCCGCTCATTCCCGCGTTTCTGCGCGCGTATCCCGGCGTGACGGTCGAGTTGCGCATGACCGACCAGATCGTCGATCTCGTCGATGAAGGCATCGACCTCGCGATCCGCATCGGTGCGCTGAAGGATTCGACGCTCGTCGCCCGGAAGCTCGCGAGCAACCGGCGCGTGCTGTGCGCGTCGCCCGCGTATCTCGCCGCGCACGGCACGCCGCGTCATCCGGCCGATCTCGCCGGGCACGAATGCGTGATACTCGCCGATCAGCGCGACTGGAGTTTCGTGACGCCGACCGGCGTGATCGACGTGCGCGTGTCGGGGCGGCTCGTGACGGATAACGGCGAAGTGATCCGCGATGCGCTCGCGGCGGGTATCGGCATCGGGCTCAAATCGACGTGGAGCGTCGCGCCCCTGCTCGCGAGCGGCGAACTCGTCACCGTGCTCGATGACTATCCGCTCGCGCAGACCGTCGCTATCTGGGCCGTGTATCCGAGCCGCGCGTTCGTGCCGCCGAAGACGCTCGCGTTCATCGACTTCCTGGCGGCGCAGTTCGGCGAGCCGCCTTACTGGGACGTCGATCCGGCGCGCGTGCAGCGCTGAAGGTTCTTTACAATGGCGGTTTCTTGTCTTCGTTCGCTTGCATCCCGATGAATCTCGTCATTCAAAGCCCCGCCCCGATCTCCGATTCACATTTGCGGCCGCTCGCTGCGCTCGCGGGCTCGCAAGAGACTCGACGCGTGGACGACGCGCTGCTGCGCCTGATCGACGCCGATCCGCTTCAGCGCCCCGATATCGACGCCTACTGCGGCGCGCATGGACTGGACTACGCTTACGTCGAACCGAACGCGAAACTCGCGGATTTCGGCCTCGTCGCGATGGACATGGACTCGACGCTCATCACGATCGAATGCATCGACGAGATCGCCGATTTCTGCGGGCTGAAGGCCGAGGTCGCGGCGATCACGGAAGCGTCGATGCGCGGCGAGATCAAGGATTTCAACGAAAGCCTCACGCGGCGTGTCGCGCTGCTGAAGGGCCTCGACGCGAGCGCGCTGGAACGTGTCTACGAAGAACGCCTCGCGCTTTCGCCGGGCGCGGAACGGATGCTCGAAGGCGCGCGGGCCGCCGGCTTGAAGACGCTGCTCGTGTCGGGCGGGTTCACGTTCTTCACCGAGCGGCTGAAGGCGCGCCTCGGGCTCGATTACACGCGAGCGAACACGCTCGAGATCGTCGATGGCAAGCTGACCGGCAAGGTCGCCGGCGACATCGTGAATGCGGAGGTGAAGGCGCGCACGCTGATCGAGACTTGCGCGAAGATCGGCATCGATCCGAAGCGCGCCATTGCGATGGGCGACGGCTCGAACGATCTGAAGATGATGGCCGAAGCCGGCTTGTCGGTGGCGTTCCGTGCGAAGCCGGTCGTGCGGCAGTCGGCGAGCGTCGCGTTTAACTTTGTCGGGCTCGACGGATTGTTGCGGCTGTTCTGAACGGTTTGGAAACGGCGCGTGGGGGGTATTGCCGTTCACTCAGGCATTCGCCGGATCCCGTTTTGTTTGTGGTTTATTAGCGTTGCCCCTGTGCGGGGCCGCAGTCACTTTCTTTGCTGCTGCAAAGAAAGTAACCAAAGAAAGCAGCTCGTTAAGCCCGCGGTCACACGCAGTTTGACCATGCTTGCCAGGTGACCGTGGGCTGCCTAAGTGTCGCCCTCATAGACCCAATCGGGCTTGGCTCGCGCACGGTCTGTCTCATCGCACCACTCCACTTGCTGGTTCAGCACCAAATAGCTTCGGCACAGCGCTACGCGCTGCCGCCGGGTCTGCAAGGGACAACATCGGTCTGCACTTGCAGTGAGATGGAGGCGTTAGTAACGAAAGTTCGGGCAGACCCAATTGACCGGTCGGCCGCGAAGCGGGCCGGAGCCTTTTGGTGCTGAACCAGTTTGTTGTGTGGCGCGCGGCGACAGACCGTGCGCGAGCCAAGCCCGGTTAGTCTTGTGAGGGCGACACTTAGGCAGCCCACGACCGGCTGGCAAGCATGGCCAAACTGCGTGTGACCGCGGGCGTATCGAGCTGCTTTCTTTGGTTACTTGTATATTGACTCCAAGTATTCGGAAACTATCTTTCCACTTACTCGAAGCGGTAGCCCGTTTGTGTTACATGGGCCCGCAGCCCGAAAGAAAGCTGGTGGCGCCGCTTCTCCTTACCGCTTTGAACCCGAACAGTTGACTGAGCCTCGAGCTC
>NZ_JALQDH010000020.1:0-7218 GCF_023631365.1 Caballeronia sp. INML2
CAAGCTCCTTACTCAGCTCAACGCCATGATGCGCGATCGCACCCCCTGGAATCCCCCACATCACGATCACTTGTGACTCAGCACTTGACTCTCAATACAGTTACTTTCTTTGCAGCAGCAAAGAAAGTAACTGCCGCCCCGCATAGGGGCAGTGCTAATAAACCAAAAAGAAAACGGGATCCGGCGAAACCCACCCACCGAAAGCACCCAATACGCTTCAGGCGAACGCCTTGACAAGCGCAGCTTCCAGATCCCCGCGCAAGTCCGCTTCCGCTTCCAGGCCCACATAGAAGCGCACCAGCACCCCCTCATGCGGCCATTGCGACGCAGTGCGCATCGAAGAAACGTTGTAGGGCATCGCAAGGCTGTGCGCGCCGCCCCAACTCCAGCCGATCGAGAACAGGTCGAGCGCTTCGACGAATGCATCGACTTGTGCCGCGGTGTAACGGCCATCGAACACGATCGAGAACAGGCCGCCCGCGCCGCCCTTGAAGTCACGCTCGTAGAACGCGTGACCCGGACAATCCTCCAGCGCCGGATGCAGCACCGCCGTCACTTCAGGCCGCGTCTTCAGCCATTGCGCGAGCGCAAACGCCGTGCGGTCGTGCGCTTCGTAACGCGCCTTCATTGACGGCAGGCTGCGCAGCACGAGCGATGCATCGTCCGCCGATACGCCGATGCCCATTCTCATGCGCGCGCGCTTGAGCTTCTTGTGCAATTCCGGATTGCGCGTGATGGTCGCGCCCATCAGGATGTCGCTGCCACCCGATTGATACTTCGTCAGCGCCTGCACGGAGATGTCGACGCCATGCTCGAACGGCTTGAACGCAAGGCCCGCGGAATACGTGTTGTCGATCGCCGTGACGATGCCTTTCGCGCGCGCGACGGCGACGATCGCCGGCACGTCCTGCACTTCCATCGTCACCGAGCCGGGCGCTTCGAGCCAGATCAGCTTCGTGTTCGGACGGATCGCATCGGCGATGCCCGCGCCGGTCATCGGATCGTAGTACGTCACTTCGAGCCCGAAGTCCGCGACGAGCCAGTCGGCGTGATCGCGGTTCGGCGAATAGGCGTTGTCGGGCACGAGCACGTGATCGCCCGCCTTCATCAGGCCGAAGTAGACGTTGGAGATCGCCGCGAGCCCCGACGGCTGCAGGAGCGCGTATTCGCCGCCTTCGATCGCGGCGAGACGCTGCGCGAGCGCGATGGTCGTCGGCGTGCCGTGCAGGCCGTAGCGCCATCTGGAATCGTCGCTCCAGACGAGCGAGCGCATCGTCGCGAGATCGGGGAAGACCACCGTCGACGCGCGCGCGACCGGCACCGAAAACGACTCGAAGCCGGGCGTGATGCGGTCCTCGGGCTGCACGATGCGCGTCTGCAGGTCGCGGTCGGGGGCGTTGTTGCTGGAATCGGTCATGAGGGCTGTGTGAAGCGAAGTAAAGAAAAGCCGCCGCCGGAAACGCCCGGCGGCGTGAAGACAAGACGCGCTATTCGCCGATGATGACGTTGCTCGTGCCGCCCACGGCATTCTTCGGCGGCAGAGGGGGCGCTGGTTCCAGCGACGGCGCGGGCGGCGCCTTGCCCGCGTTCATCGGCGGCAAGGTTTGGCCGGCTACCGCCGGGCGCAGATCGAACGGCTGCGCGTTCGAATCGTCCGGGTCCATGCGTTCGCCCGACACGCTGCCGTCCGCCGCGAACTTGCCGACCCAGTTGCCCGTGATATGCGTGCCGTCGTTCGATTCCTCGATCTCGAGCGTGTCGCCGTCGCGATCGCCCGCGACCAGAACCACGTTCGGACTGCCGGCGAACTTGTACTCGCCGTGCACGCCGGACGGCTCGTCGGTTTTCGCGCCGAGCTTCATCTCGATCTGCCTGTCGCCGAGCGTGCCGACATAGCGCGGAAAACGCGCATATTCGAGATTCGGCGTGAGGGGCTTGCGGGGCGGCAGCGCAAGCTCCTTGATGGCGGCCTGCGCGCCGTGCGCGTCCGCGCCCGCCGGTTCGCGCTGATCGGGCGACAGAACGCCCGACGCGCCGGACGAACCGGGCGGCATCGGCGAATTGCAGCCCGTCAGCGCGAAGAGCGCGGTCGAGATCGCAAAGGCCGCGAGCAGGCGCGGCCCCTTCATGCTTTGCATCATCCTTCGGTCCTTCAAATACGCTCGAAAATCGCCGCGATGCCCTGCCCGCCGCCGATGCACATCGTCACGAGCGCGTAACGCCCGCCGATGCGCTGCAGCTCGTACAGCGCCTTTACGGTGATGAGCGCCCCGGTCGCGCCGATCGGATGCCCGAGCGAAATGCCCGAGCCGTTCGGATTGACCTTCGCGGGATCGAGCTTCAGTTCCTGCGACACGGCGCACGCCTGCGCGGCAAACGCTTCGTTCGCTTCGATGACGTCGAGATCGTTCACGGACAGGCCCGCGCGTTCCAGTACCTTCTGCGTCGCCGGCACCGGGCCGATGCCCATGATCTTCGGATCGACGCCCGCATGCGCGTAGGCGACGAGGCGGGCGAGCGGCTTCGCGCCGCGCTTTTCCGCGACGCCGCGCTCCATCAGCACGACGGCCGCCGCCGCGTCGTTGATGCCCGACGCGTTGCCCGCCGTCACCGTGCCGTTCTCCTTCGCGAAGACCGGCTTGAGCTTGGCGAAGTCTTCGGCGCTCGCGTTCATGCGCACGTGCTCGTCGCGGTCGAACACGGTGTCGCCCTTCTTCGACGCGAGCGTGATCGGCAGGATCTGTTCCTTGAAGTAGCCGGCTTCGGTCGCCTTCGCCGCGCGACGATGCGATTCGAGCGCGAGCGCATCCTGCATCTCGCGCGTGATGCCGAACTTCTGCGCGACGTTCTCGGCGGTCACGCCCATGTGGATCTTGTCGAACGGATCGTTCAGCGCGCCGACCATCATGTCGACGATGCGCGTGTCTCCCATGCGCTGGCCGAAGCGCGCGGCGGGCATGATGTAGGCCGCGCGGCTCATGTTTTCCGCGCCGCCGCCGATCGCGACATCCGCATCGCCGAGAAGAATCGACTGCGCCGCCGACACGATCGCCTGCAGGCCCGAGCCGCACAGCCGGTTCACCGTGAGCGCGGGCGCGTGCTGGCTGACGCCGCCATCGAGCGCCGCGACGCGTGCGAGATACATGTCGCGCGGCTCGGTATGAACGACATTGCCGAACACCACATGGCCGACTTCGTCGCCCGCGACATGTGCACGCGAAAGCGCCTCGCGCACGACGCGCGCGCCGAGATCGGTCGGGGAGAAATCCTTAAGCGAGCCGCCGAAATCGCCGATTGCCGTGCGCACGCCGCTTACCACCACTACTTCACGTTGCATGTTGCCGTCTCCGCTTGGTTGTGTTCAACAGGTCATGGATTCGTCATTCGCCGAGCGCGCGCTCGACCGTGGCCCTGTCCGGGATCGGTGCGACCGCGCCGAAGCCTTGCGTCGATAAAGCCGCCGCGGCGTTCGCATAGCGCGCCGCCGCGAAGGGATCGTCGCCCGCGACGATGCGCGCGATGAACGCGCCGCCGAAGCAATCGCCCGCACCGGTCGCATCGACCGCCTTCACGACGCGGCCCGGTACGACGCGCCGCTCATCGGGTGTCGCGATATACGCGCCTTCCTTGCCGAGTTTCAGCGCGACGACCTTCGGGCCCAGATTCAGCAGCGCGTCGATGATCGCGTCCTTGTCTTCGTGGCCCGTGAGCAAGGTGACGTCGTCCCAGCTCGGCAGGCAGATATCGGTCGAGCGGATCGCTTCGAGCATCACCGCGCGTGCGCGTGCGAGCGGCCACAGCTTCAGGCGCAGGTTCGTGTCGAAGCTGACCTTCACGCCGTGCGTGCGCGCGTGATCGATCGCAGCCAGCGCGGCGTCGCACGCCGATACGCCGATCGCGAGGCTGATGCCCGACAGGTGCACGACCTTCGCCGCCGCGATCGCGTCGAGCGGCAGATGCGCCGGCGCATAGCGGCTCGCCGCCGAGCCCGCGCGCAGATAGTCGAAGCGGTGCCCGTTCTCGCCGTGCGACACGAAATAAACGCCCGTGGGCGCATCGTGGGCCACGCGAACCGTCGATGTATCGACGTTTTCGGCACGCCACAGATCGAGCAGCAATTGCCCGAAGTGATCGTTGCCGACCGCCGACACGAAGCCCGTCGCCGCGCCCTGGCGCGACGCAGCGATGAGGAAATTCGAGACGTCGCCACCGAAGCCTTGCAGATACTCCGGCCGGTCGCGCGTCGACTGATTGAACTCGATCATCGCCTCGCCGAGCGCGAGAATGTGCGGCGTTTGCGGCATGGGTTACACCTCGCCCCAGAGATCGTGGCCATCGGCGCCGGTGATCTTCACCGACACGAAGTCGCCGGCCTTGTAGCGCTTCGATGCCTTCGTCGCCGGCGCGATGTAGACGACGCCGTCGATTTCCGGCGCATCCGCCGCCGTGCGGCCGATGCCGCCGTCCGTGCCCACTTCGTCGACGAGCACCTTCAGCGTCTTGCCGACCTTCTTCTTCATGCGCTTCGCCGAAAGTTCTTCGGCCAGCTCCATGAAGCGCGCGCGGCGTTCCTCGCGCACTTCGTCGGGCAGCGCGCCGTCGAGTTCGTTCGCGGTGGCGCCTTCGACCGGCGAATACGCGAAGCAGCCGACGCGATCCAGATCCGCTTCCTCGAGGAAGTCCAGCAGCGTCTGGAACTGCTCTTCCGTTTCGCCCGGAAAGCCCGCGATGAACGTGCTGCGAATGGTCAGGTCGGGACAGATTTCACGCCACGTCCTGACGCGCTCGAGCACCTTCTCGGCGTTCGCCGGACGCTTCATGCGTTTCAGCACCTCGGGATGCGCGTGCTGGAACGGCACATCGAGATACGGCAGCACGTGGCCGCGCAGCGGGCCTTCGGCCATCATCGGGATCACGTCATCGACGCTCGGATACGGATAGACATAGTGCAGCCGCACCCATGCGCCGTATTGCGCGGCCAGTTCGCCGAGCGCGCCGACGAGGTCGGTCATGCGTGTCTTGAGCGGCTTGCCGTTCCAGAAACCCGTGCGGTACTTCACGTCGACACCGTATGCGCTCGTGTCCTGCGAAATGACGAGCAGCTCCTTGACGCCGGACTTGAAGAGATTTTCGGCTTCGAGCATGACTTCCGCGACGGGGCGCGACACAAGATCGCCGCGCATCGACGGAATGATGCAAAACGTGCAACGATGATTGCAGCCTTCCGAAATCTTCAGGTACGCGTAGTGGCGCGGCGTGAGCTTGATGCCGGCGGGCGGCACGAGATCGGTGAACGGGTCGTGCGGTTTCGGCAGATGCGCGTGCACGGCGTTCATCACTTCGTTGGTCGCGTGCGGACCGGTGACGGCGAGCACTTTCGGATGCACTTCCTCGATCAGACCTGAGCCGCTTGCGCTCTTTTTCGCGCCGAGGCAGCCGGTCACGATGACCTTGCCGTTCTCGTTCAATGCCTCGCCGATGGCGTCGAGGCTTTCCTGCACGGCTTCGTCGATGAAGCCGCAAGTGTTGACGACGACAAGATCCGCGCCGTCATAGGTGCCGGAGATTTCGTAACCTTCGGCGCGCAGCTGGGTCATGATCTGCTCGGAATCTACAAGTGCTTTCGGGCAGCCGAGCGAAACCATGCCGATCTTCGGCGCGGGAGTCGTCCGGGCAGTTGAATCTAAAGAATTTTTCACGGGAAGAGTGTCTTGTGGGAGCGCACGAGGCCAATCCAATATTTTACCCCGGAGTGTCGGGGAGGCCGATTCCGCGCATCCGACGCCGCTCTGTCCCACCGGCATGCTCACCCTGACCAACGCGCTGTGGCGCCTCGGCGTGCAAGGCTCGGTGCGCCTCCGCTCCGGTGAAAGTCTCGTGACCCGCGCGCGCAACGAAGCCGTCGCGCATTTCCTCGCGCTCCCTCCGGCCTCGCGCGAGCGCAGCTTCTGACGCGCGCTGCGTTATCCGGTCAATTCGCACGAGGGCGCGCGCGTGCCGATCGACAGCGACGGCTTCATGAAAGTGGTCGAAGCGCCCACGGGCTTCATGCGCATCCGCCGCGCGGTACTCGAGACGACGATCGCGCGCATGCCTGAACTGCTATACAGACCGGATGCGCTGCACGGCTACTGTCATCGCTTCTTCGACGTGATGGTCGATCGTGAAACCGGACGCTATCTTTCGACGTCTACGCGTTCTGCCGCCGCTGGCGCGCTCTGGGCGGAAAGGTCTTCGTGGATGCCCGGTCGAAGCTCGCGCACCATGGGTCGTACACCTATCGCGGGGATTTCGGCGCGGCCTGGGCGCAGGATCCGGCGAGGGCGATCGGCGGGCAACGAGCGCACGACGCGCGCTCGCTCAGGACGGGGGCGTCAACCCGCCGCCCGAACGCGCCCTTGAAATGGATTACTTCTTCTCCGTCGACGAAGGCGTGGGCGTCGGGAACGGGAATGTGTTGAACATCGATTTCGCCTGCGACTGCATCTGCTCCTGCATCTGCACGAACATGTTTTTTGACTGCTCGATGTAGCTCGTCATCATGCCCTGCATCATCGGCGCCTGCATGTTCATGAACTGCGACCAGACTTCCGGGTTGAGCGCGTTGCCGTCGTAGATGCCCTTGCTCTGCTCCGTCAACTTTTGCTGGATGTCGATGAACGCCTGGATGTTCTTCTCCAGATACGTGCCCATCATCCCCTGCATCGCGTGACCGTAGAAGCGGATGATCTGCGAGAGCATGACAGAGGAGAACATCGGCAGGCCGCCGCTCTCTTCCTCCAGAATGATCTGCAAAAGGATGCTGCGCGTGAGGTCGTCGTTCGACTTCGCGTCCAGCACCTTGAAGTCTTCCTGATCGAGCACGAGTTGCTTCACATCCGACAACGTGATGTAGGTGCTCGTTTCCGTGTCATACAGCCGACGGTTCGGATACTTTTTGATAAGTCGTTCGGCGGCTTTCTTTGTAGTAGTAGTGGTGGTCATTTAACGCCTTTAAACGCAAAACTTTACTGCGATGGCAGCAAGCAGGTCTTGCGTTGTCGCAAAAAAGCGCTGCTGCATGTTCGCCGCATCGTTGATGTACCCCGGCGAGTGGGGGGGGGGGGGGGGGGGGGGGGGGGGGGGGGGGGGGGGGCGCGGCGGGGGGGGGGGGGGGGGGGGGGGGGGGGGGGGGGGGGTGGGGGGGGGGGGGGGGGGGGGGGGGGGGGGGGGGGGGGG
>NZ_JALQDH010000021.1:0-1007 GCF_023631365.1 Caballeronia sp. INML2
GTGGTGGGCAACCAGCACACCCACCCCGGGGCCGCCGCCGGCCCGGGGGCCCCCCCCCCCCCCCCCCGCCCCCCCCCCCCCCCCCCGGCGCCCCCCCCCCCCCCCCCCCGCCCGTCAGCCCATGTGCAAGCCGCCGTTCAGCGAGAAGTCCGCGCCGGTCGCGAAACCGGATTCGTCGGACGCGAGCCACGCGACGATCGAGCCGATTTCGTCAGGTGTGCCGAGACGCCGCACCGGAATCGTCGCGACGATCTTCTCCAGCACTTCAGGGCGAATCGACTTCACCATGTCCGTGCCGATATAGCCCGGCGACACCGTGTTGACCGTCACGCCCTTGGTCGCCACTTCCTGCGCGAGCGCCATCGTGAAACCGTGAATGCCGGCCTTGGCGGTCGAGTAGTTCGTCTGGCCGAATTGCCCCTTCTGGCCGTTCACCGACGAAATGTTGATGATGCGGCCGAAGCCGCGCTCGACCATGCCGTCGATGACCTGCTTCGTCACATTGAAGAGGCTCGTGAGGTTCGTGTCGATGACCGCGGTCCAGTCTTCATGCGTCATCTTGCGGAACACGACGTCGCGCGTGATGCCCGCATTGTTCACGAGAATATCGACCTCGCCGACTTCGGCCTTGACCTTGTCGAACGCGTTCTTGGTCGATTCCCAGTCGCCGACGTTGCCTTCCGAGGCGATGAAGTCGAAGCCAAGCGCCTTCTGGTCTTCCAGCCATTTCACCCGGCGCGGCGAATTCGGGCCGCAGCCCGCGACGACCGTGAAGCCATCCTTGTGCAGACGCTGGCAAATGCTGGTACCGATGCCGCCCATCCCGCCGGTTACATACGCTATGCGCTTCGTCATTCCTCACTCCATTTTCGTTATGCGGACGGCGATCTCCTTTCCGCCCGCTGGCCCTTCCCGATCTTGCCAGTGACCTACAGACGTTCCACCGCCAGCGCCACACCCATGCCGCCGCCGATGCACAGCGACGCCAGGCCCTTCTTCGCATCGCG
>NZ_JALQDH010000022.1:0-166698 GCF_023631365.1 Caballeronia sp. INML2
CGCGATCTTCGCGAGCGAGCCGCCGAACTTGCCTACCGCCGTACGCGCGGCCGATACGATCACTACGTCAGTCATTTCAGTTTCCTTTTGGCATCGAATGTTAATGCGGTTCAAACCGGCGCCATGCGCTCTCGCGCACGCTCACAGGCGCCGCTCAGAAGTCGCGTTCCAATACGTAACGGCCGGGTGCGGCCTCGATGACCGGGTGAGCCTTCGATCCCTGCGCGGCGCCCGCCTTGACCCGCTCGCCCGCGTTTTCGGCGAGCCACTTCGACCAGGTCGGCCACCAGCTTCCGGGATGCTCGGCCGCGGCCTCGAACCACGCATCGGGGTCCTCCGGCAGATGCTCGTCGTCGCTGTCGATCATCCAGAAGCTGCGCTTGTTCTTCGACGGCGGATTGATCACCCCCGCGATATGACCGGACGCGCCGAGCACGAACGTCTGCGGGCCGCGAAGAATCGGCGCGGACGCATAAGCCGATTTCCACGGCACGATATGGTCTTCCCGCGAACCGTAGATGAAGGTCGGCAGCGTGAGGCGCGACAGGTCGATCGGCTCGCCGCACACCGTCAGCGCGTTCGGCGTCCTCAGCTTGTTCTCGAGATACGTGTTGCGCAGATACCAGACGCACATCGGGCCCGGCAGGTTCGTCGAATCGCTGTTCCAGAAGAGCAGATCGAACGCTTGTGGCGTGCGGCCCTTGAGGTAGTTATCGACGACGTAATTCCAGACCAGGTCGTTCGGGCGCAGATACGAGAACGTGTTGGCGAACTCGATACCGCGCATGAGACCGGCAGGCGCGCCGCCCTTGCCGCCGATCGACTGCTCGCGCATCTGCACGTGCGCCTCGTCGACGAAGACGTCGAGCACGCCCGTATCGGAGAAATCGAGCATCGATGTGAGCAGCGTCATCGATGCGGCCGGCTCCTCGCCGCGGGCTGCCGCCACCGCGAGCGCGGTCGCGAGAATCGTCCCGCCGATGCAGAAACCGAGCGTATTGATCTTGTCCTCGCCGGTGATCTCCTGCACGACGCGGATCGTCTCGAGCGCGCCCTGTTCGACGTAGTCGTCCCACGTCTTGTGTGCGATCGACTGATCCGCATTGCGCCACGACAGGATGAACACCTGATGCCCTTCTTCGAGCGCGTAGCGCACGAGCGAGCTCTCCGGCGACAAGTCGAGGATGTAGAACTTGTTGATGCACGGCGGCACGATCAGGAGCGGCCGCGCATACACGGTCGGCGCGAGCGGCTTGTACTGGATCAGTTGCACGAGTTCGTTCTCGTAGACGACCGAGCCTTCCGTAGACGCGATGTTCTTGCCGACGAGAAAACGTGATTCGTCCGACTGCGAAATCTTGCCGCGCTGCATGTCGTTCAGCAGATTCAGCATGCCCTGGCGCAGGCTTTCGCCCTTGCTCTCGATGAGCGTCTTCTGCGCATCGGGATTGAACGCGAGGAAGTTGCTCGGCGCGGCCGCGGCTGCCCATTGCTGCACGGTAAAGCGGATGCGCTCGCGCGTCTTCGGATCGCTTTGCACCGCATCTGCGAGTTCCTGCAGATAGCGTGCATTCAGCAGATACCACGCCGCGGTGAACGCGTAGGCGGGCGTGGTTTGCCATGAGGTATCCGTGAAGCGCCGGTCCTTCAGCGCGGTCGGATCGATGCTCTGCGCGCCCGCCTGCTTGAGCAGTTCGGCGGCATCGCGCGAATAGCTGCTCTGTAACTGATGGAGGCGCTCGGGCGAAATCGCGGCGGTCGGAATCTTCGGCAGCGTGGGCAACCCTTGCATCGCGGAGCCGAAGCCCGGCATGCTGCTCGCGAGCTTCGCGAACTCCGCCATGCCGTTCATTTTCGTGAAGTCGGGCATCTGCGGCATGGCGCCCGGCGACGGAAACGCCGCTGGAAATGCCCCGGACGGAAATCCGTTCGGCAACCCGTTGGCGAACGCGGCGAATGCAGCGAACGGCGATGCGGCCGCGTCAGTAGCGGTATTCGTCTGCTGAGTGAATTTCGACCATTGCGCGGGGTCGGCAATGCTGCGCCACGCGTTCAGCCATTGATCGAACGCCTGCTGTACGCCAGTCGTATCGCCAGATGATGCCTCGGCCGAGGTGCTGTCGGCGGTACGGGAGCGGGAAGATGAGGAAGTAGTTTTGGAAGCCATACCCGCTATTGACCTGTGAGTCTCGCAAGACTTGGATTGCTAACGCAGGCATCGCCGGGCTTTCCTCGACCAGCGCGCAAGTTTTGGTGCGCCTTATGCGCGTGGCAAGTTTGAGCCTTGCTACGCCGTGCCCGGATTGAATGAATTCCAGGAACATTCTTGCTCCAGGATGTCAGGCATGTCAATGCTTCGTCCCGATTTTGCCGCAGTGCGATATTTTTTTAATTATCGTTTTCCCCCATCCGAAATATTGCATTTCGGCTGAAATATCGTCATGGCTGAAACGGGTCTCGGGTGCGTTCAAATACGAGCGCCAACCGTCAGTCGGATAGCCAGATCATCGCGGCCATTCGGCCGGTCACGCGATCCCGACGGTACGAATAAAAGCGCTCTTTTTCCGTGACGGTGCAATGCGTGCCGCCGTGGATTCGCGCGGCATCCATGCCGAGGTCGGCGAGACGCAGGCGCGCGAGCGCATAAATATCCGCGAAGTATTTGGCAGGCGTGCCGCCTGCGGGCCTGAATGCAGCTTTCGTCGCGTCACGGCGATGTGCCTGCGCCGCCGCGACGAAGGCATCGAGCACGTCCTCGCCCACTTCGAACGCTTCGGGCCCGATGGCCGGCCCGAGAAACGCATTGAGCTTCGATGCGCAGACACCCGCCAGCGTCGCGACGCGCTCACCCGTTTTCTCGACGATGCCGCCGGCGAGACCGCGCCAGCCCGCGTGCGCTGCGCCGACGGCGCGACCGTCGTCGTCGCAAAAGAGGACCGGGAGGCAATCGGCCGTCATCACGACGCACACGACGCCCGCGCGATCCGTCACGCTCGCATCGGCGCGCGTGCGCTCGCCACACGCCAGGCGTTCGATGACCGCGTGCGCTTCCTCGACCTGCGTGCCGTGGATCTGTTCGAGCCAGGCGGCGTTGCGCAAGCCCGTCGATGCGAGCGCGCGACGGCGGTTTTCCTTCACCGCCTCGGGCGCGTCCCCCGATGAGAAGCCGAGATTGAGACCGCCCGCGCCGGGCGTGCCGCCATCGTAGGGCGCCTCGCTCACGCCGCCTGCGCGCGTCGTGACGAAGGCGCGCACGCGCGGCGATACGCGCCATTGCGGCAACACGCAGTCTTTCGTTTGCAGTTCGGCGGCGTCATTGGTCATGCTTCGTCGTCCTCGCTCTCTTCGTCGTCCCAGTCGTCTTCGTCGCCCTCGCCCATCTCGTAGACTTCGACGAACTCCTCGTCCTCATCGAACTCGATTTCCTCGTCCTGTCCGAAGCCGAGCTCTGCCGCGAGCGCGGCGATATCCTCGGGTACGTCCGCGCGCCAATGCACCTCTTTGCCCGTCGCCGGATGAATCAGGCCGAGCCGCCACGCGTGCAATGCCTGACGCGCGAAATCGTGAGGCAGCGGTCTCACGGAACGCTTGCCGCGCGCGTGTCCGTACACCGGGTCGCCGAGCAGCGGATGCTGGACATGCGCGCAATGCACCCGAATCTGGTGCGTGCGACCCGTTTCCAGATCGCAGTGGATCGCGCTGACGGGCTGACCGTGCCACGTCGTCCGGTCGATGGTGCGGAAATGTGTACGTGCGGGCTTGCCAGAGGCAGTCTTCACGACCGCCATGCGCGTGCGCTCGCGCGGATCGCGGCCGATCGGCGCGTCGATCGTGCCTTCGTCGGGCATGTTGCCCCACACGAACGCAACATAGCGGCGCTTGACCGTGCGCGCCTGCAACTGGCGCACCAGGTCGGTCTGCGCCTCGAGCGTGCGGGCGACGACCATCAACCCGGACGTTTCCTTGTCCAGCCGATGCACGATGCCCGCGCGCGGCAGGCCGGCGGCGGCATCGCCGTAACGATGCAGCAGGCCATTGAGCAGCGTGCCGCTCCAGTTGCCCGCGGCCGGATGAACCACCATGCCCGCGGGCTTGTTGATGACGACGAGTGTTTCGTCCTCGTACACGATATGCAGCGGCACCGGCTCCGGCGCGAATGCGAGCTGCTCCGGCAAGAGGTCGGGCACAAGCGTGATCGTCGCGCCGAGCGGCACCGGCTGACGCACCTTCGCGCCCGCGCCGTCGATGCGCACGCGCCCGTCCTCGATCCAGCCCTGCATCCGGCTGCGCGAGAACTCGGGAAAAATTTTCGCGAGCACCTTGTCGAGCCGTTCGCCCGCAAGTTCATCGGGCACACGCGCCTCACGCGGCGCTTCGCGGGCCGCGCCGCCCATCGAATCGGCCGAGGCCGAGTCGTCGCCAGTGGCGCATGGGCTATAATCTTTGAGTTGGTCTTTGGTACGACGAGTACTTGAGCGGGTCATTTGAACGAGATTCGGCGGCGTGAATCGGAAGCCGCGCCGGAAACACAGCTAGTACAGCGAGAATCAGCCAGGAACAGCAAGCACTGATGCGAGCCTTCAACACCATTCATCACTCGATGCTTCAATCGATCAAGTATCTGGCCCTGGCCGCGAGCGTCGCCATCGTAACGGCCTGTCACGGCCTGCCCGAGAAGACCGACGAAACGGCAACGTGGAACAACAACAAATTATATACGGAGGCTCAGGACGCGCTATCCGGCAGCGACTGGGGCAAGTGCGCCAAGTATTTCGAAGCGCTCGAAGGCCGTGATCCGTTCGGCCATTTCGCGCAGCAGGCGCAGATCAATGTCGCGTACTGCAACTGGAAGGATAGCGAGACCGCCAACGCCGATCAGGCCATCGACCGTTTCATCAAGCTGCACCCGGATCATCCCGAAATCGCCTACGCGTACTATCTCAAGGGCATGATCCACTTCAACGACGACCTCGGTCTCTTCGGCCGCTTCTCCGGTCAGGACATGAGCGAGCGCGATCCGAAGTCGCTGCGCGAGTCCTATGACGCATTCAAGGTCGTCGTCGACAAGTATCCGCAAAGCAAGTACGCGCCCGACGCCGCGCAGCGCATGCGCTATATCGTGAACGCGCTCGCATCGCACGAAGTGCACGCCGCCGATTATTACTATCGCCGTGGCGCGTATGTGGCCGCGATCAACCGTGCGCAACTCGCGATTCGCGAATACAGGAATGCGCCGGCCACGGAAGACGCGCTGCACATCATGATGCTGTCGTACCAGAAGCTCGATCAGCCGCAACTCGCCGACGACACCAAGCGCGTGCTCGCCGCGACGTTCCCGGACAGCCCGTATGTGACAGGCAAACGCCGCGCGGGCACCGACAAGCCCTGGTACCAGATCTGGTAAGGCAGGCAACAAAAACACGGCCGGTTGATAACCGGCCGTGTTTTTACGTCGATGGAAAATGAGGATTCCGACAGTTACTCCGCCAGCTCCGTTTTCCACTTCGCCGCATCGCTGAAGAATTCCCGCACCACGTCGAGTTCGCGCGTGCGCTTGAACGGCGGCAGGCTTTGCCAGATGCGTCGGCCATAAGGCTTGTCGACGAGGCGCGTATCGCAGATCATCAGCACGCCGCGATCCGTCTCCGCGCGAATCAGGCGCCCCGCGCCCTGCTTCAACGTGATGACTGCCTGCGGCAACTGATGCACGGCGAACGGGCTCAGGCCTTTCTTCGTCAGCGCGTCGAGACGCGCGGCGAGCACCGGATCGTCGGGCGGCGCGAACGGCAGCTTGTCGATGACGACGAGCGACAGCGCATCGCCACGCACATCGACGCCCTCCCAGAAACTCTGACTGCCCACGAGAATCGCGTTGCCGTAGGCGCGGAACCGGTCGAGCAGTTCCGTGCGGCTCGCGTCGCCCTGAACAAGCAGCGGATTCTCCCAGCCACGCCGTTCGATGGTGTCGCGCAGGCGCGTCGCAATGCGATCCACCGCGCGTAGCGTCGTGCACAGTACGAAGACGCCGCCGCCCGCCGCCTCGATCACCGGCAGCGCCGCCTCGAAGACGGCATCGGTGAATTGCGGCGACGAAGGCTGCGGCAAATTGCGCGGCACGTACAACAAACCTTGCGACGGGTAATCGAACGGGCTCGGCAAGGTCATCGAGCGGCGCGCGTTCAGGCCCATCTGCGCCGCGTAATGCGTGAAGTCGCCGCGCACCGACAGCGTCGCGGACGTGAAAATCCACGCGCGCGGCACGCCCGCACGCTGCTTCGCGAAGATCGGCGCGACCGACAGCGGCGTCTCGTGCAATTGCACCGTGTGCGAGAACACTTCGATCCAGCGCACCATCTCGTTCGGCTCTTCCCTGGCCGCCGTTTTAGCCGTGTCCTCGTCCGCGACGACTGCGCGTTCGAGCGATGTCGGCGGCGTCGTCCAGCCCGCGAGCAGATCCTGCAACTCGCGCGCGCGGCGCACCAGCGCCTGCAGCGATTCTGCCCGCTCGGCATGCGACGACAACATCGCGGCGAGCGCCGAAAGATGCGTCTCCAGCGTGTCGAGCGCTTCGAAGATCGGATGGCCGTCAGGCAGCTGGCCGAGCGACAGGCGCACCGAATCTTCCTTGAACGCAAGCCGCACATCGCGCGCCGCACGCTCGAGCGCCGCGCCGAGCTTGGTCCAGTCGGCAGCATCGCGCGCGTGCGAGAGACCTTCGGCGACGCTATCGCGTGCGAGTTCCAGCAACTGCGTCGTCGAGAGCGTTTCGCCGAAAAAGAGGGTCGCCGTCTCGGGCAACTGATGCGCCTCGTCGAAGATGATGGTGTTCGCCGTCGGCAGCAGCTCGGCCATGCCGGTGTCGCGCAGCATCACATCGGCGAAGAACAGATGGTGATTCACCACGACGATGTCCGCCTGCTGCGCTTCCTTGCGCGCCTGCATCACGAAGCATTCCTTGTAATGCGGGCACTCCTGGCCGAGGCAGTTGTCGCGCGTGGAGGTGACCATCGGCCAGACGGGCGAATTCTCCGGCACGCTCGCAAGCTCGGCCTTGTCGCCGGTGCGCGTGATCTTCGCGAAACGAATGATTTCCTGCAGATGCGAGGTGTCCTGGCGCGACGGCAGGCGGCCGTTGTCGGCGGTGCGCTCGAGGTAGTAATGGCACAGGTAGTTCGCGCGGCCCTTCAACATCGCGACGGACACCGGTACCGCGAGCGCGTCGCGCACGGTCGGGATGTCGCGCTGGAAGAGCTGATCCTGCAGATGCTTCGTACCCGTCGACACGATGACCTTGCCGCCCCACAGCATGGCCGGAACGAGGTACGCATACGTCTTGCCGGTGCCCGTGCCCGCCTCGACGATGAGCGTGTTCTCGCCGCCGTCGATCGCCGTTTTCGCCGTCGCAATGCCGATGTCGTCGGCCGGATGCTCGTTGGGCGCGTAAGGTTTGTCGGAGGGTCCGAGCTTGCGCGCAGGGCGGCGCTGCGCCTCGAACATCGCGGGTTCGGGCATGGCGCGGCCAGATGCTTCCATCGCAGCCGCGACCGAGCGCGCCATTTCGATCTGCGACGCGCGCGGCCGATAACCGTCGATCGCGCGCGCGAGCAGGCCCTGCGCGGAAAAGATGGCGTCGAGCTCGACGCCGCGCTTGTCGGTCAACGCGAGCGGCGCGCCGGCGTCGTCACTGGATTGTGCGGGTGAGTTCAAGGCGTGCTAAATCCTGCGGGTTTCGGCGCGGCCGCGCACGCGAGGCGCCGACGCCAGCACGAGCCCGCGGCCGGCGCGTTGAGTTCAGTGCGCGTCCGAGTCCAGCTGCAATTGCAGCAGGAGAATGGTGTCCTTCACCTTGAGCTTGCGCTTTTTCAGGCGCCTCAACTCCAGGTCGTCGGTGCCGGACATCTTGTCGATCAGCGTGTCCAGGCTGTGATGCTCTTCCTGCAATTGCGCGATGCGATCGCGCAGCACAGCGGCATCCATGGCGGGTTGTCGGGGTGCGCGCGTGGATTCACTCAAACGCTGCTGCATGCTCACCTCCTTTCATCCTCTTTGCGCGGGCCCGCACGGCGAGCCCGACTGCCCTATTTACCTTGCTGCTGTTGTTGCTGCTGCAGTTTCAGTTGTTCCTGGCGCTCCTGCTCCTGCTGCTGCGCCTTTTCCTGCGCCTTCCTGGCGGCTTCCTTCTGACGCGCTTCGACTTCCGCGCGATGCTGCGCGGCTTCCTGCTGCTTCTGCTCGTAGCGCTGCGCCTTCTGCTCGCGCTCCTGCGCGTCCTGCACGCCGCGAGCGCGCGCGTCCTCGAGCTGCTTCTGGTAATCCGCCTCCTTGCGATCGTACGCCGCCTGGTTGGCCGCGCGCTGCGGCGCCTCGGCGTTGCGCTGCGCGGCGGCCAGCGCGTTTTGACGCTGCTTGTCCTCGTAGGCCTGCTGGCTCGCCTTCTCGTTCGCCGCGCGCTGCGGCGCTTCCGCTTCGTATTGCGCCTGCTTGATGGCCGTCTGCTGGTCGCGTTGCTTCGCCCGCTCGGCGCGCTGCTCGTCGTCGAGCGCGAGTTGTTCCTGGCGGATCTGCTGACGCGTTTCGCGCATTTCGTTGCGCGCGTTGTCGATGCAGTGATTCACGAAGAACTTGCTGTAGCAGTCGTGCTGCTTGACGCCGTAGCGGTAGTTGTTTTCTTCGGTGCGATGGTCGAGCACCTTCTGGCGCTGTGCGAACTCGGCTCTCAGCGCGTCGTCGGCGGTTTGCGCAGCCGGCGCGCCCGACGGCGCAGCATCGAGCACGCGCGCGCTCACGGACGTGCCGGAATCGATCGGCTTCGCGGCCTGGGCAAGCGCATGCTGCGACGCGAATGCGCCTGCCGCGCAAAGCAGCGATACCGCCGCGGCGGCCGGCACGTTGGAAAGGCGGAAGTTGGGCAAATGGATGAACGGCAACGTGATAAAGAATCAGGTGCGAAACGGCTTGTGCGATGCCCAAATTCTATCACCGCGGGCCGGAGCGCTCCGCCATTTATGGCAAAATGCCCCGCTCCAGCAACCCGGTCCGAACCTGGCTCGTTGCACGGTCACCCGCCCGCGGCGCCTCGCTCACGCGAGCCTGGCGACGCGGCGCGGAGTTCGCCGGCGAGCCGCAGACAGCGCAGAAACATGACGGAAACCGTAGCACTCAAGATCGTACAGCGCATTGCCTCCGAACTCACCGTGCAGCCGCGCCAGGTCGCCGCCGCCGTGGAGCTTCTCGACGAAGGCTCGACTGTCCCGTTCATCGCCCGGTATCGCAAGGAAGTCACCGGCAATCTCGACGACACACAGTTGCGCACGCTCGAAGAGCGCCTGCTGTATCTGCGCGAACTCGAAGACCGCCGCGCGACGATCCTGCAAAGCATCGACGAGCAAGGCAAGCTCACCGCCGAGTTGCGCGGGGGGATCGAGAGCGCGGACAGCAAGCAGGTGCTCGAAGACCTTTACCTGCCCTACAAGCCCAAGCGCCGCACGCGTGCGCAGATCGCCCGCGAAGCCGGTCTCGAGCCGCTCGCGCAGGCGCTCTTCGCCGATCCCACGCTCGATCCTCAAGCCGAAGCAGCAAAGTTCGTCGATGCGGACAAAGGCGTCGCCGACACCAAAGCCGCCCTCGACGGCGCGCGCGACATTCTCTCCGAGCAGTTCGGTGAAACCGCCGAAATCCTCGGCAAGCTGCGTGACCATCTGTTCAACCAGGGGCTCGTCACGTCGAGCGTGGTGGACGGCAAGCAAGGCGAGGAAGGCGAAAAATTCCGCGACTACTACGACTACAGCGAGACGATCCGCACCGTACCGTCGCACCGCGCGCTCGCGCTGTTCCGTGGACGCAATGCGGGCGTTCTGAGCGTCAAGCTCGGTCTGGGCGAAGAACTCGACGCGCAGATTCCGCATCCGTGCGAAGCAATGATCGCGCAGCACTTCGGCATCGCCAATCGTGGCCGTGCCGGCGACAAATGGCTCTCCGACGTGTGCCGCTGGTGCTGGCGCGTGAAGGTGCAGCCGCATATCGAAACCGAACTGCTCACGCAATTGCGAGAAGAAGCCGAGCATGAAGCCATTCGCGTGTTCGCGCGCAATCTGAAGGACCTGCTGCTCGCGGCGCCCGCTGGCCCGAAGGCCGTGATCGGTCTCGATCCGGGCTTGCGGACCGGCGTGAAGGTCGCGGTCGTGGATCGCACCGGCAAGCTCCTTGCAACCGACACCATCTATCCGCACGAACCGCGCCGCGACTGGGACGGCTCCATTGCGAAGCTCGCCCGCATCGCGCACGCGACGCAGGCCGAACTCGTGTCTATCGGCAACGGCACCGCATCGCGCGAAACCGACAAGCTCGCGAGCGAGCTCATTGCGAAGCATCCGGATCTGAAGCTCCAGAAGATCGTCGTGTCCGAGGCGGGCGCGTCGGTGTACTCGGCATCGGAGCTCGCCGCGAAGGAGTTTCCGGAGCTCGACGTGTCGCTGCGCGGCGCGGTGTCGATCGCGCGGCGGCTGCAAGACCCGCTCGCCGAGCTCGTGAAGATCGAGCCGAAGGCGATCGGCGTCGGCCAGTATCAGCACGACGTCAATCAGCGCGAACTCGCGCGCTCGCTCGATGCGGTCGTCGAGGATTGCGTGAACGCCGTCGGTGTCGATGCCAATACGGCGTCGGTCGCGCTGCTCGCGCGCGTGTCGGGGCTGAACGCGACGCTCGCGCGCAACATCGTCGACTATCGCGATGCCAACGGGCCGTTCCCGTCGCGCGCGCATCTGAAGAAGGTGCCGCGCCTCGGCGACAAGACTTTCGAGCAGGCGGCCGGCTTCCTGCGCATCAACAACGGCGAGAATCCGCTCGATCGCTCGTCGGTGCACCCGGAGGCGTATCCGGTCGTCGAACGCATTCTCGCGAAGATCAAGAAGCATATCGGCGATGTGCTCGGCAAGCGCGAAGCGTTGACGGGCCTCTCGCCCACTGAATTCGTCGACGATCGTTTCGGCCTTCCGACCGTGCGCGACATTCTCGCCGAGCTCGAAAAACCGGGCCGCGATCCACGCCCCGAGTTCAAGACGGCGACGTTCCGGGAAGGCATCGAGAAAATCTCGGATCTCGTGCCGGGCATGATCCTCGAAGGCGTCGTGACGAACGTCGCGGCGTTCGGCGCGTTCGTCGATATCGGCGTGCATCAGGACGGTCTCGTGCACGTTTCGGCCATGTCCACGAAGTTCATCAAGGATCCGCACGAAGTCGTGAAGGCCGGTCAGGTCGTCAAGGTGAAGGTGATCGAGACCGATGTGAAGCGCCAGCGCATTTCGCTCACGATGCGTCTGGACGACGACTCCGCCGCCTCTTCCGCGAGTGGCAGCGCGGCCGGGGCGCAATCGCGTGGTTCGCAGGATCGTCGTTCGGCCCAGCGTCCGCAGCAGCGCCGCGAACCGGAACCGGCCGGCGCGATGGCCGCGGCGTTCGCAAAACTGAAACGCTGACGCTTCACGCTGCCAACAAAAAACCCCACGTTCTGCGACATGGGGTTTTCTTTTTGCGCTTCCGAAAAACGAAGCGTCAGATTTCGATCTTAGTTCCCAGCTCGACGACGCGATTTGCGGGAATGCTGAAGAAATCGGTCGGTTTCGCCGCGTTCTGATGCATCCACGCGAACACGCGCTCGCGCCACACGGACATGCCCGGCAACTCCGTCGGCACGACCGTCTCGCGCGCCATGAAGAACGACGTGTCCATCAGCTCGAAGGTCATCGCGTGCGTGCGCGTGATCTGTTCGAGCACGGCCTTCACGTCCGGTGTCTCGTTGAAGCCGTATGCCGCCTTCACGAGGAACAGACCGCCGCCGATGTCCTTCACTTCGAGACGATGCGCATCGTCGACATAAGGAATGTCGCGCGTCTTGAAGTTCATGAAGATGGTGCGCTCGTGCAGCACCTTGTTGTGCTTCAGGTTGTGCAGAAGGCTCACGGGCACGAGCGAATCGCTGCCGGTGAGATAGATCGCCGTACCCGACACGCGATGCGGCGGATGCGCAAGCAAGCCCTGGAGGAACGGCATCAACGGGATACCGTCCGCGGCCGTGCGATCCTTCACGATCATGCGGCCTTTGTACCAGGTCATCAAAAGGAAGAAGAGCGCCCCGCCGATGCACAGCGGCAGCCAGCCGCCCTGTTCGATCTTGAGCAGGCTCGCGCCGAAGAAACCGATGTCGATCATCAGGAACACGGCGATCATGCCGCCGACGAGAAAGCGGTTCCAGCCCCACAGATTCACCATCACGACCGACACGAGGATAGTGGTCGTGAGCATGGTCGCGGTGACGGCGAGACCGTAAGCGGCGGCGAGATTTTCGGAACTCTTGAAGCCGATGACGATGCACAAAATGATGAAAAGCAGCATCCAGTTGACGAGCGGAATATAAATCTGGCCGATAGCCAGCTCGGACGTATGCATGATCTTCATGCGCGGCACGTAGCCGAGCTGGATCGCCTGGCTCGTCAGCGAATACGCGCCCGAAATGACCGCCTGCGACGCGATCACGGTCGCGACCGTCGACAGAATCACGAGCGGCAGCAAGGCCCAGTCGGGCGCAAGCAGGAAGAATGGGTTCTCGATGGCCTGCGGCGAGTGCATCAGCAACGCGCCCTGACCAAAATAGTTCAGCAACAGCGAGGGCATCACGAAGCCGTACCAGCCGTAGCGAATCGGCTTCACGCCGAAGTGACCCATGTCCGCGTACAGCGCTTCCGCCCCGGTCAGCACGAGCACGACCGAGCCCAGCACGATATACGCCTGCAGGACGTGCTGCGCCATGAAAGAAAAGGCGTAATAGGGATTGAGCGCGACGATGATGCGCGGCTCCATGACGATATGCGCGGCGCCGAGCACCGCGAGCGTGGCGAACCACACGACCATGATCGGGCCGAAGAGCTTGCCGACCACCGCCGTGCCGTGGCGCTGAATCCAGAACAGCGCGATCAGAATGACGATCGTGATCGGCAGCACGTACGGAGTTAGCTTGGGCGCGGCGATCTCGAGACCTTCGACCGCCGAGAGCACCGACATCGCCGGCGTGATGACCGCATCGCCGTAGAACATGCACGCGCCGAAGATGCCGAGCATCATCAGCACGCCCGAAACCTTGCCGGACTCCTTCACGCTGCGCAGCGCGAGCGTCGTCATGGCGAACACGCCGCCCTCGCCGTTGTTGTCGGCGCGCATGACGAAGAGCACGTATTTGACGGCGACCACCATGACGATCGCCCAGAAGAGCAAGGAGATGACGCCGAGAATCGACGCCTCTGACAAGCCGATGCCATGCGACGGGCTAAAGGCTTCCTTCAACGAGTAAAGTGGACTCGTGCCGATGTCGCCGAAAACGACGCCAATGGCGGCGAGCGCAAGCGAGTGCAATGGCTGTTTATGCTCGTGCGCGTGAGTCGTGTTAGTCATAAAAGCGATATATCCGTCCAGAGCGGAAAAAAACGAACGCCATTCTATCTAACGTTGCACGCGAAGACGCCTTCTCGCGTGTTGCTCGAGCGCCACGAGAGACGCGTGTGAGAGTGTAGCATCGCGCCCCGCGTGCGTCGGCGGGCGCGCTCGTCGCGATTTCATGCAGGTCAGTCCGCCTTCTCGCAAAAACAAAAAACGCCGTTGCGCCCGGCTTCGTGCCAGGCGAACGGCGTATGTCGCGCGAAACGATCAGGCGTCGATCAAGCGCCCCGTCCGTTTTGCGTGCCGCGCTTGATCCACGCGCCCAGGTTGTGCGGTCGCACCGTGTCCCACTCCTCGAAAGGCTGATGAATCCACGGATTCGTTTCAAGATGCTGAACGTGATAGTCGGGCTTGACCTTGGAGCACGCCTTGTACCAGAGCACCGCCGAGCGCACCGATGTGATCCCCGGATAACGCTCCTTCAGATGCTCCTGCACGCGCGCGAGCGTGACGCCCGAATCGACCAGATCATCGACGAGCAGCACGTTGCCGGACAGATCGCCGCGCGTCATCGTGATGTACTGCGCGATGTCGAGATCGCCCTGCTCCGTGCCCGCTGCTTCGCGGTATGAGCTCGTCGCGAGAATGGCGAGCGGCAGGTCATAAATGCGCGATAGCTGATCGCCCACGCGCAGGCCGCCGCGCGCGAGGCACAGGATCTTGTCGAACTTCCAGCCCGACTCGTGCACCTTCAGTGCGAGGAGTTCGATCAGCCGGTGATATTCATCCCAGCCGACCCAGAGATTCTTGTCGTCGTTGCGCGGGTCCGTCATCGCGATCATGGTGAGGCTCTTTCAAATGCTTAGGTTATATACGAAATGTGGCCGCAGGAGGCGGCCACATTCTTTACAGCGTCCGGTTCTGGTCGAGGCTCTTTAAGCGCTCAGACCTTGAACGGATGGCGAAGCAGGATGGTTTCGTCACGGTCCGGACCGGTCGACACCATGTCGATCGGCACGCCCGCCACTTCCTGCACGCGCGTCAAATACTTGCGCGCGTTTTCCGGCAGCCCGTCCCATTGCGTAATGCCGATGGTGCTTTCCTTCCAGCCGCCGAAGGTTTCATACACAGGCTCGCAGCGCGCCACTTCCGATGCGCCACGCGGCAGGATGTCAACGAGCTTGCCGTCGAGCGTGTAGCCCGTGCAGAGCTTCACTTCGTCGAGACCGTCGAGCACGTCGAGCTTGGTCATGCACAGGCCCGAGATACCGTTGATCTGGATCGAACGGCGCAGCGCGGCGGCGTCGAGCCATCCAGTGCGGCGCGGCCGGCCGGTGACCGAGCCGAATTCCTTGCCGACAGTCGCGAGGTTCAGGCCCACCTGATCCTGACGCTGGGCGTTATCCGCGTCATACAGCTCGCTCGGGAACGGGCCCGAACCGACGCGCGTGCAATACGCCTTGGTGATGCCGAGAATATAGTTCAGACGCTGAGGCCCGATGCCGGCGCCGGAGGTCGCCGCGCCCGCGACGCAGTTGCTCGACGTGACATACGGATACGTGCCGTGGTCGATGTCGAGCAGCGTGCCTTGCGCACCTTCGAACAGCAGATTGCGGCCGGCGTGATTTTCGTCGTAGAGACGGCGGGAGACGTCCGTGACCATCGGCGCGAGACGGTCGGCGTAGCCGAGCATCGTGTCGAGCGTTTCCTGGAAGTCGACAGCCTTCGCGCCGAGGTACTGAGTCAGGACGAAGTTATGGAAGTCGAGCGCCTCGCGCAGACGTTCCTCGAACACTGCACGATCGAACAGATCCTGCACGCGCAGGCCGCGACGGGCCACCTTGTCCTCGTACGCCGGGCCGATGCCGCGGCCGGTCGTGCCGATCTTGCCGGCGCCGCGCTTGGCTTCGCGCGCCTGGTCGATTGCGACGTGATACGGCAGAACGAGCGTGGCGGCTTCAGAAATGAACAGGCGCTTGCGGACATCGACGCCAGCCGCTTCCAGTTCGTCGATTTCCTTGAACAGCGCTTCCGGCGACAACACGACGCCATTGCCGATGTAGCAGGCTGTGCCCGCGCGCATGATGCCCGAGGGAATGAGGCGCAGAATGGTCTTCTTGCCGCCGATGATGAGCGTATGGCCGGCGTTATGACCGCCCTGGAAGCGCACGACGCCCTGGGCGTGGTCCGTCAGCCAGTCGACGATCTTGCCTTTGCCCTCATCACCCCACTGGGTGCCCACCACGACGACGTTGCGCCCCGGGTTCACATTCACTGCACTGGCAGACATGTTGATTCGTTAGCTGGTTAAAAACGTATTTTACCTATGTTCGCGAAAGGTTCCGAGTTTTTCGGGACGTGTTTCGCGATTTCGTCACGGTCGCGTGATTGGAATGGGCTAAGCAAATTCCCTTATCGATCAAGCGACTGTATTCATCGTCCCGCTTCAGGCGCGCGTTTCGACCGTCCATTTGCCGTCACGCTCGACGAGCACACGGTCGAACGCGAATTCGTCCAGATCGTGGTCGTGGCCGGGCAGCGCCTGGATGACCACTTCGCCCGCGTCGCGCAGTGCGAGAATCGCCGCGCGCAGCGGCTCATCGTGTTTCCACGGCGCGAGGATCGCGCTGCCGCGTGCGTCGACGGGCGAGATGCGCGCCACTTCGCGCAGATCGAGAGAAAAGCCCGTCGCGGGTCGCGCACGGCCGTAGGCAAGACCGACATCGTCATAGCGGCCGCCGCGCGCGACCGCGTTCGGCACGCCATCGACATAGGCTGAGAACATCACGCCGCTGTGATACGCATAGCCGCGCAAGTCCGCGAGGTCGATCATCAGTTCCGCGCCTTCGACCTGGCCCGCGAGGAACGCGAGATCGTCGAGCGCGCGCGCGATCACGGGCAGATTCGGCAAACGGCCACGGGCGATCTGCAGCACCGAAGCGTCGCCATAGAGCGACGGCAATGCCCGAAGCGCCTCGCGCGGCACCTGCCCGAGGTGCGCGGTCAATTCATGCAGGCGCGGCACGTCTTTGCTCGCGAGCGCGTCGTAAAGCGCTTCGCCGAGCGATGCCGCCGCCGGCTCGAGTTCCAGCAGCGCGGCAAGCACGCCCGCGTGACACAGATCGAGACGCACTTTCGTCAGACCTGCGAGATGCAGCGAGTCGAGCATCAGTTGCTGGATCTCAAGATCCGCTTCGAGCCCCGCGTGCCCATAAATTTCCGCGCCGATCTGAATCTGCTCGCGCGTCGCATGCAACCCGCGCGGGCGCGTGTGCAGCACGACGCCCGCGTAGCACAGCCGCGTCACGCCCTGCCGGTTCAGCAGATGCGCGTCGATACGTGAAACCTGCGGCGTGATGTCCGCGCGCAGGCCGAGCGTGCGTCCGGACAATTGATCGACGAGCTTGAACGTGCGCAAGTTCAGGTCGCTTCCGCCGCTCGTCAGAAGCGATTCGAGATACTCGAGCATGGGCGGCATCACGAGTTCGTAGCCGTACGAACGGAAACGGTCGAGCAGGCGGCGGCGCAGCTCTTCGATCTTGCGGGCTTCCGACGGCAACACGTCGGCGATATTCTCGGGAAGTAACCAGGTGGACATCGATACGTTTCCTACGGGACGAGAAGGCTCGGCGCTGGTCGCGCGGCGCTCACGGACTTGAACGGTCAGGGACGAATGAATAAGGACAAGATAGGCGAAATGGCGGCGGCCTGCCGGACGAGGTTCACGTCGCGATCAGCAGCAGAATCAGGCCGAGCACCATGGCGATCAGTCCGCCGATGCGGATATGGTGCAAGGGCCGCTCCGCGATGCGGCGAAAGGTATCGCGCCACGCGGTCGGAAAAACGAAGGGAAACATGCCTTCGATAATCAGCATCAACGCAAGAGCCAGCAGGAACGTCTCGGCCATGTCCAAGGTTTTTTTGATGCCGCGCGACCGGCAAGACGCGGTGCGCGGCGCGGACGGGAATCAGCGCTTCGCCGTCGCCGGGGCCGACGTGTCCGCCGCGCCGCCGGTCGGGCTCTTCATGAAGCGGAAGAAATCGCTGCTCGGGTCGACGACGATCACGTCGCCTGGCTTGAACGTCTTCTTGTACGCTTCGAGGCTCTGATAGAACTGGTAGAACTGCGGATCGCGTCCGTACGCATCGGCCGCTATGGCCGCCGCCTTGCTGTCTCCTTCGCCCTTGATCGACTGCGCCTGGCTATAGGCGTCCGCGACGATGGCCTGCTGCGTGCGCTCCGCATCGGCCTTGATCTTGTCCGCGTCCGCCGTGCCCTTCGCGCGCTCGTTCGCCGCGGCTTGCTGTCGCGCCGCGATCATGCGCTTGTAGACCGAATCGGCGACCGCCGACGGAAAGTCGATGCGCGTCATCTGCAAGTCGACGAGCTGCACGCCAAATGCCGCGGCCGCGCCTTCCACGCTCTTTTGCGCGTCGGCTTCGATTGCCTGCTGATTGCCTAGCGCGTCAGTGAGCGGGCGCTTCGCAAAACTGCTCGCAAGCGCCGCGCGCGCGAGCGCGGTGATGCGCTCCTCGGCCGTCTGCGTGTTCTTCTCGTTGCTTTCGAAGAGTTTCAGGGGATCGGCGACACGATACTTGATCACCGCGTTGACCAGCACTTCGTTCTTGTCCGCGGTCGAGAAACGGTCGGCGCCCGATTCGTCGATGGTGAGCGTGCGTGTGTCGATGAGCGTGAGTGTCTGGAACGGCGGCGGCAGCTTGAAGTGCAGACCGGGGCCTTCGAGACGCGGATTGCCTTCGCCATGCGCGGCGACGACGGCGGCATGTCTTTCGTCGACTGTGAAGATCATCGACGAACCGATGAACAACACGATGACGACGGCGACGACGAGCGCAAAGATTCGATTCATGTTCGCGCTCCTTATTGCAGGTCTTCCGACCGGCTGCGGGAGCGGAACGCATCGCGCGAGCGCAGCGGATCGCCGCCGGCATTCGCGCTTGCGCCGCTGGCGGAGCTTGCCGCGCTGGCGGGTGCGACCGCAGCCGGCGCCGATGCGCTCGCCGTGCCCTGCGCGCGCGCCTGAGGCCCGTCAGTCGCGGCGGCCGCGCCCGACGCAGCTGCGCCGCTCGCGCCTTCGGCCGCGTCCTTCGCCTGCTGCCTGTTGGCTTCGACGAGCTTGTCGAGCGGCAGATAGACGACGTTATTGCCGCCCTTGCTATCGACGAAAACCTTCGTGGTGCGCGAGTAGATCTGCTGCATCGTGTCCAGGTACATGCGTTGACGAATGACCGCGGGCGCCTTCGAGTATTCCGCGTAGACCTCCTTGAAGCGCTCCGCATCTCCCTGCGAGCGCGTGACCTCGCGGTTGCTATAGGCGCGGGCCTCGTCGATCAACTTCGCCGCGTCGGCTTTCGCGCGCGGCAGCAACTGATCCGCATAGGCTTGCGCGGAATCGCGGGCGCGCTCGTTGTCCTGACGCACGCGCGCCGCTTCCTCGAACGCCGACTGCACCTGTTGCGGCACCTGCACGCTTTGCACCGCCACGCCCGTCACCTGAAGACCGGTGCGATAAGTGTCGAGCGAACGCTGAATCGTCTCGATCAGGCGCGCGCGCAGCGCTTCGCGATCCTTGTAGAGCATGTCGTCCGTCGTGAGGCCGCCAGCAATTTCGCGGATCGCCGACTGCGCGGCCTGCGTCACGCTGTCGTCCGCATTGACGCTGCGAAACAGGAAATCGGTCGGCGACTTGATCTGATACTGCACGGCAAAGCGCACGTCGACGATATCCGCGTCGTTCGTCAGAAGCGACGCGTCGCGCACGTTGCCTTGCGACAGCGCGGTGCCGCGCCCGACTTCGACGGAACGAATCTGCGACGTATCGACGATCTCGCTCGACTGGAACGGATACGGCAAACGCCAGTGAATGCCTTGCGAGACCGTCTGACGATACTTGCCGAACTGGGAGACGACGCCGACATGCCCGTCCTGCACGACGAACACGCCGCTGCCCAGATAGATGGCGATCAACACGCCGATGACGATGCCGAGGCCGATCTTCGTGCCACGGCCGTTCTCGCGCGGCGCGCCGTTGCCAGGTTTGCGGCCGAACACCCCGGCGAGGCGGCGATTGAACTCACGCCACATCTCGTCGAGATCGGGCGGGCCTTCGTCCTTGCCGTTGGGGCGCTTGCCGTCTTGCGGGCGCTTGGAGTCGTTTTTCACGCCATTGCCGTCGCCCCGCCCCCAGCGCGGATCGTTGATCGAAAAGACGGCATGCTCAACTTGCCGGATAGTCCGCTCTTTGTAGTCGTTCACTCGGTGATTCACCATTAGACAGCCGGGGTCGATGCCGGGTCGATGCAATTCCGAAGCAACTTAATGTCCGTGCTCGGGGACCTTGTGATCGTCACGTTCGACGGCCTGCCGGTGGTCGTCCGGCTGCGCGTTCGTGTCGTGTATGGCGTTTGACTCGGACTGCGTGGATTGCGTTGCTTCGGACGCCTCGTGCGGCTCCGGAAATTCGGCGAGCACGCTGGGTAGGCCCGCATCGATTTCACCGGTTTCCGCCGTGGCGATTTCGGCGATGGCAGCGCGCAGCGCATCGAGCCCCTGACCCGTGCGTGCACTCAAGAAAACGCGCGAAATATTACCATACTCGTCCCTTTCAACCGCCTCGTCGCGGGCCGCGAGCTCGGGCACCGCATCGATCTTGTTGAAGACGAGAATCTGGCGAATGTTGTCCGCGCCGATGCCGCGCAACACCTCGTTCACCTGATCGATCTGATCGAGGCGCACCGCACTCGACGCATCGACGACATGCAGCAGCACGTCCGCGTGAATGGTTTCTTCGAGCGTGGCGCGAAATGCGGCGACGAGCTGGTGCGGCAATTCGCGGATGAACCCGACCGTGTCCGACACGACAACATGCCCCGCTTCCTCGCCGAGGAACACCCGGCGCGAAGTGGTATCGAGCGTGGCAAAGAGTTGGTCGGCCGCGTACGCCTGCGCCTTGGTGAGCGCGTTGAACAGCGTGGACTTGCCCGCGTTCGTATAGCCGACGAGCGACACCGACATCGTGCGATTGCGCACGCGCTGACGCCGTTGCGTGCCGTGCTGACGGCGCAGTCGTTCGAGCCGCGACTTGAGGGCCTTGATGCGCTCGCCGATCAATCGGCGGTCGGTTTCAAGCTGCGTTTCGCCCGGGCCGCGCAAGCCGATGCCGCCCTTCTGGCGTTCGAGGTGAGTCCACGCGCGAATCAGGCGCGTCGACAGATATTGCAGTTGCGCGAGTTCGACCTGCAGCTTGCCTTCGTGGCTGCGGGCGCGCTGCGCGAAGATATCGAGAATGAGGCTCGTGCGATCGACCACTCGGCGATTCAGCGCGACCTCGAGATTGCGCTGCTGCGCGGGCGCGAGCGCGTGATTGAAAATGACGAGTTCGACGTCATTCGCTTCGCACTGCAGGCGCAGTTCTTCGACCTTGCCGCTGCCGATGAACATTTTGGCATCGGGGCTCGAGCGGCGGCCGGTGAGCGTGACGGCGGGATGAGCGCCCGCACTTTGTGCGAGCAGACTAAGTTCTTCCAGACTGGCTTCGAAATCGATCTTGCCGAAGTCGATGCCGACGAGCGCTGCGTTAATCAAATTGATGTGTTCACGTTTTTGAAGCGACCGGCGAGTTGCTTAATGTTCGCTTTAGAATGGGCAGTTTCGCGCCGGCCGCGACGAGGTTTAGGACGATTCAGCGTCCGGGTGGAAATTCACCGGGCGGGCAGGCACGACCGTGGAAATGGCGTGCTTATAGACCATCTGGGTGACCGTATTTCGGAGCAACACGACGTACTGGTCGAAAGATTCGATGTTTCCTTGAAGCTTGATGCCGTTGACCAAATAGATCGAGACGGGCACGTGCTCTTTACGCAGTGCGTTCAAAAACGGGTCTTGTAACAATTGCCCTTTGTTGCTCATAGCAAACTCCGTGTTTTTTTGCAGGTTGGATATATTGTGGACGAAGAAAAAGAGATCCGCCGACAATCGCTACACTATAGCCGATTTTCGCTGTTTTACGTTTTCCGCACCCCTCGGCCAAATGGCTGACGGCGCCGAAACGTAAGGCTTCACGCGGCTCTCACTCCTTGTCCGCGTAAGGGTTTCGGCTCGACCGAAACTCTATGCGAAGTGGAGTGCCGGCGAGTCCAAAAGTTTCGCGAAAACGCCCTTCCAGATAACGCTTGTATGTCTCCGTCACCGCGTCGAGCGCGTTGCCGTGCACCACGATGATCGGCGGATTTTGCCCGCCCTGATGCGCGTAACGCAGTTTCGGCCGCACCGGACCGCGGCGACGCGGCTGCTGAAATTCCACGGCATCGATCAGCGCGCGCGTGAGCTTCGGCGTCGGCAGCTTGGCCATCGCGGCGGCGTAGGCATCGTCGACCGATTTCATCAACGCGCCGATGCCCGTTTTCTCGAGCGCGGAAACGTAGTGGAATTTAGCAAAGTCCAGAAACTTGAGCTTGCGCGTCAGGTCCGCCTTCGTGCGCTCACGCACATGCGAGTCCAGACCGTCCCACTTGTTCACGCCGACGACGAGCGCGCGGCCCTGCTCGACCACGAAGCCCGCGATGTGCGCGTCCTGCTCAGAGATATCCTGCTGTGCATCGAGCAGAAGGATCACGACGTTGGCATCCGCGATCGACTGCAGCGTCTTCACGACCGAAAACTTCTCGATCGCTTCGAACACCTTGCCGCGGCGGCGCAGGCCGGCCGTGTCGATCAGAGTGTACTTGCGGCCTTGTCGCTCGAAATCAACATAAATCGAGTCGCGCGTGGTTCCGGGCATGTCAAACGCGATCACGCGCTCCTCGCCAATCAGCGTGTTCACAAGCGTCGACTTGCCGACGTTCGGACGCCCGACGATCGCGATCTTGATGCCGTGCTGCGCCTTCTCCTCTTCCGTTTCCTCCGGCTGATCCTTGTACGCGATGTCGAGTGCGTCGTTGATCATCTCGACGACGCCGTCGCCATGCGCGGCTGAGATCGCGCGCGGATCGCCGAGACCGAGCTCGTAAAAGTCCGATGCGACCGCCGAGTACTTCATGCCCTCGGCCTTGTTCACGACCAGGAAGAGCGGCCGGCCGGTCTTGCGCAGATAGTCGGCGATCGACTTGTCCTGCGGCGCAAGTCCGTTGCGGCCATCGACGATGAATACGACGATATCGGCCTCTTCGACCGCCTGACGCGTCTGCCGCGCCATTTCGTGCAGGATGCCGTCCTTCGCCACGGGCTCGAACCCGCCCGTGTCCACGACGAGATACGGGCGTTCACCGCCCACGCGACCTTCGCCGTAGTGACGGTCACGAGTGAGGCCCGGCAAGTCGGCGACGAGCGCGTCGCGCGAGCGCGTCAGCCGGTTGAAAAGCGTCGATTTCCCAACATTGGGGCGCCCGACGAGCGCGATCACGGGTTTCATCTGATTTTGTTCAAGGTTGAACGCAAGGCAAACGCGGAACGGGCGGTGGAAACGTCTCGTTGCGTTCCGCTACGCCGCGCAATGGCTGCGCTTGTCGAAAATTAGCATGGATTCGGCTTGCCGCACGCGAGGCGTGTCGATCGGCCGGATCGTCGGCGGTCGTTCGCCGGTCTTGCCTCGTTGGAGGCTCATCTTGCGCGGCACCTTCGCGCGCCGCGCTCATTCTTCTACCCTGCTTTTGCAGGCAGGTTTTATCGCGATGCGCGCGTGGCGCAACGCTTCTTTCTCGTGCGGTTCGTCGTGGGTGGCGAACCTGCCGCACCGCCGGACCTCGACGGAGCGCTTGCTGCTGACGGCCGCAAGAGCATGTCACGCGCTCCGCGGCCTGCATTCACTCAGTTGCCCGGTCGGA
The DNA here is from genome assembly GCF_023631365.1 of Caballeronia sp. INML2. Taxonomy (NCBI): domain Bacteria; kingdom Pseudomonadati; phylum Pseudomonadota; class Betaproteobacteria; order Burkholderiales; family Burkholderiaceae; genus Caballeronia; species Caballeronia sp. INML2. The sequence goes on from NZ_JALQDH010000022.1 coordinate 23,272, forward strand.
AACCATAAAGGTCGCCGTCATGCGTCTGAACGACGAGCGTGCTGCCCGCCAGCACAGGCGCCGCGGTGATCGCGCTGCCGTCGGTCGGTGCGCGGCCGACGAGCTGGCCGTTTTCGGTGTTCAGGAAATGCACGAAGCCCTGATAATCGCCCACGACGACCGCACGGCCCAGAATGTACGGCACGCTGACACTCCGGTTCTTCAACGCATCCGTCTTCCAGACCTGCGAGCCGTCCGCCGCGCGGAACGCGTTGACGACCGACCAGTCGTCGCCCGCCGCGACGATCTGCTCGTCTTGTGCGAGGCCGCTGTCGCTCGAGAAGCTCTTTTCCCACACCGGCTGGCCCGAGTTGGCATCGAAGCAACCGATGCGGCCCTGGAACGTCACCGCGCAGGTCTGCGCACCGACGAGCCCCGGCGCGCCGGTCACGTCGTTAATGCGCTCGACTTCGGTCACACCCTTCGGATACGACACCGGCGCCTGCCAGTAGGCGTCGCCCGTCTGCAGGTTGATCGCCGCGAACGTCCCGCCGGGGAAGCCCGCGAGCACCGCCTGATTGCCGGCGAACGTCATGCCGGCCGCGACCCGCAGGTTCAGCGGCACCGCGCGCAACTGGAAGATCCACTTCTGCTCGCCCGTCTGCGCGCTGAACGCGATGACCTTGCCGTCGATGGTGCGCACGATCACGAGATCGTTGCCGACGAGCGGCGGCGAGACGATCTCGCCGGGCGCCGTGGCCGTCCACAACAGCTTGCCGTCGGCACCGAGCACGTCGACCTGGCCCTTCAGACCGCCCACTGCCGTGAGATTGCCATCGCTGCCGACGCCCGCGGACAAATCGTCCTTGAGCTTGGTGCGCCAGACGTCCTGACCGGTCTTCGCGTCGATCTTGGCGACGGTGCCGTTCGTGCCCGCGGCGAAGACGTAATCGCCGACCGCGACCGGCGAGAACAGATAGCGGCCCGCCTTGCCGACGCTCGCCTTCCACGTCTGATTGACGTTCAACACCGGCTTGAAGTCCGCGAGCGGTGTCGGCACGCGGCGTTCATCCTTGGTCGACGAGCAAGCGGCCAACAAGACGGTCGTCGCGCAGGCGAGCGGCACGGCGTAGCGTTTCAAAAAAGTCATCGGTGGACGCAACATGAATTGGTGAATTGGGTTGATCGGCGCCGACCGACGCGCCGCTGCATGGCGACGCTGTGGCGGGCGGCTTGATGGACTGATGTGCTAAATCGATCGAAACCGATTGGAACGATGCGGATCAGCCGCCGAGCGCATCGAGCTTGAACTGAACCAGTTGACGCGCGGACGTGTCGTTCTCGGGCAGCGTCTCGAGGGCAACCTTGTAGGCTGCGCGCGCATCGTCGCGTTTGCCTTGTGCCGCGAGCAGGTCCCCGCGACGATCCGCGATCACGCCCTTGAACGCATCGAGCGGTTGATCCGCGAGCAGCTTCAGGCCCGCGTCGTAGTTCTTCTCGTCGAGCAGGACGAGCGCGAGACGCAGCTTCGCGATCTGCTTGTACTCGTCATCCTTCGCGTGATCGATGGCCCATTGCAGTTGCGCCTTCGCACCTGCCGTGTTGCCCGCCATGTAAAGCGACTTTGCGGCCGCGAGCGCGGTCATCTGCGCGTAGCCCGTGCCGCCGAACTTGTCTTCCATGTCCGTCGCCACGCGCGTGACCAGCGCCTGATCGTTGGCGTTCACCGCCTGCTGAAGATGGTCGTAGAGCACCGACGCTTCGGCCGCCTGACGGCGCTGCCAAAAATTCCATCCGTTGTACCCGGCCCCAATGATGAGCGCCACGAGCACAATCCACGTCGTGGTGTTACCCCATTTGGCCCACCAGGCCTTTACGCTTTCAAGTGATTCTTGTTCGTCGTGATAGCTCATCGTCCAGCTATTCCTTCCTGCGTTTCAGTTCCCTCAACGAGCGCCGCGCGCGATCCCGGATCAGTTCGATCCGGCACGCGATGCACGGCAATGTGCCTGTACTCAGGCACCCTCGTCATCGGCGGTTGCAACCATCGCATTGATTAGGTATTCGGTCAAGTCTTCCGCCGGAACGTTCACTTGCTCGTTCTTTTGGCCGTCGGATGTTTCGTCGCCCGAACGACGCAGCGGTTTGACGCCGATCATGCCTTGTGCGAGCTCGTCCTCGCCCAGCACGACCGCGAAGGCCGCGCCGCTCGCGTCGGCCTTTTTCATCTGCGACTTGAAGCTCGCGGACGCGCCGTCCGGGCTGCAATGCAGGATGACGTCTAGACCCGTATCGCGCAGACGCTCGGCGACGATGAACGCGTGCTCCGCCGCTTTTTCGCCCTGATGCACGACATACACATCCGTGCCTTCGGCTTCGGGCACGAGTTGTTCCTCCTTCAGCAACTCGAGGATGCGCTCGACACCCATCGCCCAGCCGCACGCGGCCGTCGGCTTGCCGCCGAGCTGCTCGATGAGGGGATCGTAGCGACCGCCGCCCGCGACCGTGCCCTGCGCGCCGAGCTTGTCGGTGACCCACTCGAACACGGTGAGGTTGTAATAGTCGAGACCGCGCACGAGGCGAGGATTGATCGTGAACGGAATGTTGTTCGCTTTGAGCAGACGCTGCACGCCTTCGAAGTGCTTGCGCGACGCGTCGCCGAGAAAATCGACGAGCTTCGGCGCATTCTGCGCGATCTCCTGCAGCGCGGGATTCTTCGTGTCGAGCACGCGAAGCGGGTTCGTATAGAGACGGCGTTTCGCTTCTTCATCGAGCGAATCGACATGCTTCTCCAGATACGCGATCAGTTCCTTGCGATGCGCCGCCCGCTCCTCCGCCTGACCGAGCGAATTGAGTTCGAGGCGGATGCCGGTGAGGCCGAGGTCGTCCCAGAGACGCTGGCACATCATGATGATCTCGGCGTCCGTATCCGGGCCCGCGAAGCCGAGCGCTTCCACGCCGACCTGATGGAACTGGCGATAACGCCCGCGCTGCGGACGTTCGTGACGGAACATCGGGCCGACGTACCAGAGGCGCTTCGGGCCGTCGTAAAGCAGGTTGTGCTCGATGACCGCGCGCACGACCGCCGCCGTGTTCTCCGGCCGCATCGTCAGATGCTCGCCGTTGAGCGCATCCGTGAAGCTGTACATCTCTTTCTCGACGATATCGGTCACTTCGCCGATACCGCGCGTGAACAACTGCGTATGCTCGACGATCGGCGTGCGGATGTTCTGATAGCCGTATGCGCGCAGCATCGACTTGACGGTGGTTTCGAAGAAATCCCACAACGCGGCATCCTGCGGGAGGATGTCGTTCATGCCCTTCACACCGCTCAGTTTCTCGAGCCGTTTCTTCTGTTCAGTCATCTGTCTTCAAAGGGTTGCGGTGGACGTCTCTTCGCGCTTGCCTGCTTCCTGCCTGTAGGTGCGCTCGACATAGTCGCTGACGATTTGCTGGAACTCCTCGGCGATGCGCTCGCCGCGCAGCGTCTTCACCTTCACGCCGTCGATGAACACGGGCGCCGCCGGATTCTCGCCCGAACCCGGCAAGCTGATGCCGATGTTCGCGTGCTTCGATTCGCCCGGCCCGTTGACGATGCAGCCCATCACCGCGACGTGCATCTTTTCCACGCCCGGGTACTGGTCGCGCCAGGTCGGCATCGAACTGCGCAGGTAAGTCTGAATCTGCGAGGCGAGCTCCTGGAACAGCGTGCTCGTCGTGCGGCCGCAGCCGGGGCACGCGATGACCATCGGCGTGAAGGAACGCAGGCCCATCGTCTGCAGGATTTCCTGGCCGACGACGACTTCGCCGGTGCGCGCGCCGCCCGGTTCGGGCGTGAGCGAGATGCGGATGGTGTCGCCGATGCCCTCCTGCAGCAGCACCGAAAGCGCCGCCGTCGACGCGACGATACCCTTCGAGCCCATGCCCGCTTCGGTCAGGCCGAGGTGCAACGCGAAGCTGCAGCGCTTTGCGAGTTCGCGGTACACGGCGATCAGATCCTGCACGCCGCTGACCTTGCACGACAGGATGATCTTGTCGCGGCCGAGACCGAGTTCGACGGCGCGTTCCGCGGAGCCGATCGCCGATTGAATCAGCGCCTCGTACATGACGCTCTGCAGTTCCCACGGCGTCGAACGCGCGGCGTTCTCGTCCATCATGCGCGCGAGCAAATCCTGATCGAGACTGCCCCAGTTCACGCCGATGCGCACCGGCTTGTCATATTTGATCGCGGCTTCGATCATTTGCGCGAACTGCGTGTCGCGCTTCGCGCCCTGGCCGACGTTGCCCGGATTGATGCGGTACTTCGACAGCGCTTCGGCGCACGCGGGATAGTCGCGCAGCAACAGATGGCCGTTGTAATGAAAGTCGCCGACGAGCGGCACGGTCACGCCCATGCGATCGAGCTGCTCACGGATATGCGGCACAGCGGCGGCCGCTTCGGGCGTGTTCACCGTGATGCGCACGAGCTCGGAGCCGGCTTGCGCCAGTTCCTTGATCTGGATGGCGGTGCCGATCGCGTCGGCGGTGTCGGTGTTGGTCATCGACTGGACGCGCACAGGCGCGTCGCCGCCGATCGTCACGAGCTGTCCGCCCCAGCGCACATCGACCGCGTGCGATGCGCGGCGCGTCAATGGACCGCCGAAGACCGGCTCGGTCGAACAAATCTTGCTGCTGATCAGGGATTGAGCTTCGGATTGCATCGAAAGACCCTTTGGCAACCTTGGCGCCGATGCGGCGCCGGGTGGCGTGGATGAAACCTCAAACGGGCGTCACGGCTTGCACCGTGACGCCCCTGACTTGTCCGGCGCGCACTGAACCGATCGACCTCGCCGACTCAAGGCAGCGAGAGGCGCGCGACGTTTCCGCGTGCGGATGAATAGCGCTTGGCATCGACGGGTTCGTCGTCGACCGACAACGATTCGACGCCCTTCACGTTGCCCACGGTCACCTTGAACGGCGCCTCGCCCTGCACGCGCTGTGTGCTGCCCGCGTGAACGAGACCGGAAAAGAGTTCCTTGCCGTCCTTGCCGCGCACGCTGAACCAGCTATCTTCCTTCACTTTCAATTCGATTGCGCTCGAGCCGCCGCCCGAGACGGCCGGCGCGGACGCCACCGCTATTGCCGGCGCGGTTTTCGCTGCCGATGCGGCCGGCACGCTCGCGCCCTGCACCGCGGACAGCGTCGACGACGAAGCCGGCAGCGCGTTCGTGCCGAGCGGACGCGGCATCGGCTGCTCGCCGGGCGCCGCCGCCACTTCGGGCAGCGACGCTTCGCCCGTGTTCGCTGCGGCTGCCTCGTCCGGGGTCGGCGCAGACGGTGCGCCCGCAGAGTCGTTCGATGTCGCCGGCGACGTCGACGACAAGCCCATGCCCGTCGTCGCTTTCAGGCGTGCAAGCCAGTTGCTCGATTCACCGCCGGTATGCCACATGACGAGCGCCACCAGGACGGCGATGATGGCCAGTACGCCCCACATCCACGAGCGCTTGCGACCCGACGAATTACCGAGCGGCACCGACACGCGCCCGCGCGGCAGACCCGTGCCTGCCGACGCCGGCACTTTCAGATTGTGCTCGATGTCACCGCTATCGCGCCGGAACGCCTGCGTGAAGAGCGCCGGATCGGCACCCAGAATTTTCGCGTAACTGCGCACGATGCCCGCGGCAAACGTGCGGTCAGGCAACTGACTGATATCGCCCGCTTCGAGCGCGAGCAATTTCGGCGGCGACACCTTGAGGCGCGCGGAGACGTCGTCGATCGACCATGCTTTCGCCTGGCGAAGCTGCGCGAGACGCGCGCCAACCGCCGGTATCGAGTCCAGAGGCCCAGCCTGGCTCGCATTCGACGCCGCCCCTTCCGCGCCAGCCTGACCGTCGTACTGACCGCCGGACCGGTTGCCGGAATGACTGCCGAAAGGCGTCGGGTGCTGCGGCTCACTCATGCCAAATTCCTCGCATCGTTTCTTTCATATAGCGCTGTTGCGTTCTTCGGTTCAAAAACCACGTGAACGATACAACTCCAGCGCCATTGCAGACCGCTTTATAACAAAATGTTCGGCTTTTAGTACCGCATCCAGGCGCTCATTTCGCCTTTTCGCTGCGGCTTGTTCAGTTTTGACGCACCGTCAGATCGCCCGCACCTCGATCGTTTTGCTGCCCGCGCGGCTCATGCGTTCGGCAAGACGCGTGCGGTCCTGCACCGCACCCGCGAGCTGCCCGCAGGCGGCGTCGATATCGTCCCCGCGCGTCTTGCGCACGGTGGTGACGACACCCGCATCGATCAGAACCTGCGAGAATCGCTTGATCTGCTCGTTCTTGGAGCGCGTCAGGCCCGATTCCGGGAACGGATTGAACGGAATGAGGTTGAACTTGCACGGCACGTCGCGCGTCACGGCGAGCAGTTCCCGCGCGTGCGCTTCGGTGTCGTTGACGCCGTCGAGCATGCAATATTCGAACGTGATGAAGTCGCGCGGCGCGACCTTCAGATAACGCTGACACGCGGCCATCAATTCGCGCAACGGGTACTTCTTGTTCAGCGGCACGAGCATGTCGCGCAGCGGATCATTCGGCGCATGCAGCGACACCGCGAGCGCCACGGGCAAATCGGCGGCGAGACGGTCCATCATCGGCACGACGCCGGAGGTGGACAGCGTCACGCGGCGGCGCGACAGGCCGTAGGCGTTGTCGTCGAGCATCAGGCGCATGGCCGGCACGACGGCGTCGTAGTTGAGCATCGGCTCGCCCATGCCCATCATCACCACGTTCGTGACGACGCGCTCGCCCTTGCCCGGACCGCCGACCTCGCGCCCGAGCGACTTGCGCAACGCGAACTCCGCCATGCGCAACTGGCCGATGATTTCGCCCGTCGTCAGATTGCGGGAGAAGCCCTGCTTGCCGGTGGAACAGAAACGGCAGTTCACCGCGCAACCCGCCTGCGACGAAACGCACAGCGTCCCGCGCGTTTCTTCGGGGATGAACACGGTTTCGACCGCGTTGCCATTGCCGACGTCGATCAGCCACTTGCGTGTACCGTCGGTGGAAACATGGTCGCTGATGATGTCGGGCATCGCCATGTTGGCGCGGCCCTTGAGTTTCTCGCGCAGCGATTTCGCGAGATCCGTCATGCCGTCGAAATCGTCGGCACCGTATTGATGGATCCAGCGCTGCAATTGCTTGGCGCGAAACGGCTTTTCGCCCAGGCTCGCGCAGTACGCGGTGAGCCCGGCGGCGTCCAGATCGAGAAGATTGACGGTGGTGCTGCTCGTCATGTCGAGTTCTGCCATTTCAGATTGCGAAGCCCGGCCTGTGTCGCCCGGGACCGTTCGCGCCAATTTCTGCTGCTTTCTTACTGCTATTTTTTGCGTCGAGGCGCGATGCGCGCGACGGCCAACAGACCGGCGCGCGGTACAACGCGAAAATTAACGCGAGTAGACGTTCACTTCCGGGAAGAAGAACGAGACTTCCTGGCGCGCCGTTTCCGGAGCGTCCGAACCGTGCACGGCGTTAGCGTCGATGCTGTCGGCGAAGTCGGCGCGGATCGTGCCCTTGTCCGCCTTCTTCGGGTCGGTCGCGCCCATCAGGTCGCGATGCTTGGCAATCGCGTTTTCGCCTTCGAGCACCTGAATCACGACCGGGCCGGAAATCATGAACTCCACGAGGTCCTTGAAGAACGGACGCGCAGCGTGCACGGCATAAAACTTTTCCGCGTCGGCGCGCGACAGATGAACCATGCGCGACGCAATGATCTTCAAACCTGCGTTCTCGAAACGGCTGTAGATCTGGCCGATAACGTTCTTTGCTACCGCGTCCGGCTTAATAATCGACAGGGTGCGCTCGATCGCCATGAAAAACTCCAAATAATGAACGGTTTACGGATTAAAACGAATCGACAATTGTAGCACGAAGCAAGGTATGATTGCGATTGAAACCTTACGACGCCGTAAGGATCAAATCCGGCGAGGACTTAACCGTTCGAACGGCCGAATCAGCCTTTGGAACTATTGAATTCGGCGCGTGCCGGGGCCATATTGGAGCCGAACGTTGCGTTGCGACGGGAACCCCGCCTTCCGGCGTACGCACCAAAGTGATCCTCATACTGGCTTAAGTCCGCGCACCTTATCATTCGTGTGTGACGAATGTCGCGGGAAGACCGAACGACAGACAATTGGAGCAAGGAGAAACCATGAACGAATCACCCTATAGTTTTGGCCGTAATGGCAGCGTCACCTCGGTCGAGGTGCGCAACCGCGTGCTGCGCAACACCTACTGGCTGCTCGCGCTCTCGATGGTGCCGACGGTGCTCGGCGCATGGGTCGGCGTCGCGACGGGCTTCTCGCTGTTCGCGGCCACCAGCCCGGCGATGAGCTTCATCGCATTCCTCGCGATCGCATTCGGCTTCATGTTCGCGATCGAGAAAACGAAGGACAGCGGCATGGGCGTGGTCGTCCTGCTCGGCTTTACGTTCTTCATGGGCTTGATGCTCTCGCGCCTTCTGAGCTTCATTCTCGGCTTTTCGAACGGGCCACAGCTCATCATGATGGCTTTCGGCGGCACCGGCGTGATCTTCGCCGCAATGGCGACCATCGCCACCGTCAGCAAGCGTGATTTCTCGGGCCTCGGCAAGTTCCTGTTTATGGGCGTGATCGTCATTCTGCTCGCCGCGTTCGCGAACATCTTCCTGCAGTTGCCGGCCCTGATGATGACGATCTCCGTACTGGCCATCGTGATCTTCTCGGCATACATGCTGTTCGACGTTCAGCGCGTGGTGAACGGCGGCGAGACGAACTACATCAGCGCGACGCTCGCTATCTACCTCGACCTGTACAACGTGTTCACGAACCTGTTGGCGCTGCTCGGCATCTTCGGCGGCAACCGCAACTGATCGGCGGTTTCGAACCCTAGCAACGAAAAACCGGCCTGCGGGCCGGTTTTTTTGTGTCTGAAGCCTCAGCGGCCCGCTCAGTCGCGCTCGAATAACGCGATTGACTCGACGTGCGACGTGTGCGGAAACATGTTCACCACGCCGGCGCCCTTCATCCGGTAACCCGCTTCGTGAACGAGCAGGCCGGCGTCGCGAGCGAGTGTGGCCGGGTTGCACGACACATAGACGATGCGTTCCGGCAACGGGCCGTCGCCGGACTGAGCGATGTCCGCGAGCGCCTTCGAAACGGCGAGCGCGCCTTCGCGCGGCGGATCGATGAGGAATTTGTCGAAGCGGCCGAGCGCGCGCAGATCGTCCGCGGTGACTTCGAACAGATTGCGGCACGCGAACGACGTGTGCCCGTCGACGCCGTTCGCCTTCGCGTTTTCCAGCGCGCGCGCTGTCAGCGCCTCGCTGCCTTCGATTCCGACGACTTCGCGCGACACGCGTGCGAGCGGCAGCGTGAAGTTGCCGATGCCACAGAACAGATCCAGCACGCGATCCGACTTTCTCGCCGCGAGCAGACTGAGCGCCCGGCTCACCAGCACGCGATTGATCTGGTGATTCACCTGCGTGAAATCGGTCGGCTTGAACGGCATGCGGATATTGAATTCCGGCAGCGTGTAAGCCAGTTCGCGATCGAGCGGATAGAACGGATAGACGGTGTCCGGCCCCTTCGGCTGGAGCCACCATTGAACGTCGTGTTCGTCGGCGAAGACGCGCAACAGCGCTTCGTCGGCTTCGGTCAGCGGCTCCAGGATGCGCAGCACGAGCGCCGTCACGTCCGAGCCGACCGCGAGTTCGATCTGCGGCATGCGGTCACGGATCGACAAGCCCGCCACCAGATGACGCAGCGGCACGAGCATCGCGGAAACGTGCGGCGGCAGCACTTCGCAACTCGTCATATCGGCGACATAGCTGCTCTTGCGCTCGTGAAAGCCGACCAGCACGCCGCCCTTCTTCTCGACGTGCCGCACGGTCAGGCGCGCGCGATAACGATAGCCCCACGACGGCCCGTGAATTGGGCGGAACATGGTTTCCGCACGCAGTTTCGACAGATGTTGAAGGTTGTCTTCGAGCACACGCTGCTTCACGGCGATCTGCGCGCGCACGTCGAGATGCTGCATCGAGCAGCCGCCGCAGGTGCCGAAAAACTGGCACTTCGGCTTCGCGCGGATCACGCTCTCGCGCAGCACGCTCACCACCTGCGCCTGCTCGAAGCTCGGCTTCCTGCGATAGCTCGAATAGCTCACTCGTTCGCCGGGCAGCGCACCTTCGACGAAGATGACCTTGCCCGGCTCGCCGTTCTCGTTGACCGTGCGGCCGACGCCGCGCGCTTCCATGTCGAGCGACTCGATTTCGAGTTCAGGCGCGACGAAGTCGGGATCGGGGGTAACGAACTTCGCCGGCGCGGCGCGGCGGCGATTCTGGGATTTTCGAGCGGCTTCAGACACCTGCGTACTTCCTGGCTAACGAATGGGCAAAGGCGAGATTGTAGACGAACGTCACCACGCCGCCGTGGCTACTTCCCGAATGCCGCGAGATATTCGCCCCAATGCGGCGACGATTCCTGCGCGAGCGCGTTCTTCACGAAGTTGATTTCATCGGTGTATTCGTCGGGCGTGAAGCCGCCGCGCATCATCTGAAAACGACAGTACATCAGATACGTGTTGACGACATCGGTCTCGCAATAGTTGCGGATTTCGTCGATCTGGCCGTCGCAATACGCGTCCCAGACCTTGCCGCCGTCCATGCCGAGCTTGCCGGGAAAGCCGCACAGCTTTGCGAGCGCATCGAGCGGCGCGTTAGCGCGCGCCTGATACATCGCGAGCACGTCCATCAGGTCGATGTGCCGCATGTGATAGCGGCTGATGTAGTTGTTGAACTTGAATTCGCGGTCGTCCTGACCGAGATCCCAGTAGCGCGGCGCCGCAATGCCGTGCACCAGCGCGCGGTAGTGGAGCACGGGCAGATCGAAGCCGCCGCCGTTCCATGACACGAGTTGCGGCGTGTACTTCTCGATCACGCGATAGAACGACTGGATCAGCGCGGCCTCGCCGTCGGCGGTGGTGCCGAGCGAGCGCACGCGAAAGCCGCTGTTGTCGCGAAACACGCAGGAAATCGCCGCGACGCGCTGCAGATGATGCGGCAGAAAGTCGTTGCCGACGCGCTCGCGCCGCGCTTCGAACGCATGTTCGGCCACCTCGCGGTCGGAAAGATCGTCGGGCAAATCTTCGAGACGGCGAATGCCGTCGACATCGGGGATCGTTTCGATGTCGAAAACGAGAATCGGAGTCATTGAATCCTGGAGCGCGACGCCCTGCCGGGCGTCGCCAAAGCGTTAAAGCACGGCGTCCTTGCGAACACCGTTGGATGCAAAAAAGCGCTTGAGCCGCACGAGCGCCTCTTGCTGGATCTGGCGCACACGCTCGCGCGTGAGGCCCATTTCGTCGGCGAGCTCTTCGAGCGTCGCAGGCTCGATGTGGTTCAAGCCGAAGCGCCGCTCGATCACATGCCGATGTTTGTCGGACAGGCGCGACAGCCACAGGCGCGTCAGCGATTCGAGCTCGCGATGCTGCACTTCCGCGTCCGGCGACTGGCTCTGGTCGTCGGAGAGAAGGTCGAGCAGGCTGCTGCCCGGGTCGAGGTCGAGCGGCGCGTCGAGCGAAGCCGTGTGCTCGTTGAGCGCGAGAATATCGGTGACTTCCTCCGGCGTCTTGCCAGTGAGATACGCGATATCGTCGATGCTCGCGTCGCGCCGTTCGGGCGCAACGCTGTCGTTCGAATTGGCGGAATTTTTTTCCAGATGGCGCTTCGCGCGCAGCACCTGATTGAGTTCGCGGATCACGTGCACTGGCAGCCGCACCGTGCGCGCCTGATTCATGATCGCGCGCTCGATGCTCTGCCGGATCCACCAGGTGGCGTAGGTCGAAAACCGGAAGCCGCGCGTCGGATCGAATTTCTCGATGGCGTGCATGAGGCCCAGGTTGCCTTCCTCGATCAGATCGAGCAACGGCACGCCGCGGTTGAGATAACCCTTCGCGATGCTGACGACGAGCCGCAGATTACGCTCGATCATCACCTGCCGCGCCTCGAATTCTCCCGCCTTCGCCAGCCGTGAGTAACGCTGCTCTTCCTCGACGGTGAGCAGCGGCTTCACGCTGATTCGATTCAGGTAGTGCTGAATAGTGTCGGCCGTGAGTTCGGCCTGCAGAAGCGAGCGGAAATCGTCGGCGTCCGGTGCGGAATCGTTTGCGCCTTCACCCGGCTCGTCGCTGCTCTTCCCGCGACTGCCGCCTTCTTCCTCGGAGTCGACATCGACATCGACGTTATCGATGTCGTCATCATGAGTCGAAGCACCGTCCTCCACCGACACTTGCAAAGGTCGGCTGATCGTCTCAGTCTCGGCTTGCGGCAGGCGGCGCTTCGTTTTTGGCATGATGGTTTCGCTTTATTGCGGCGGCAAATACTTCAGTGGGTCAACAGGTTTTCCCTGCCGGCGAACTTCGAAATGCAACATCACGCGGTCCGAATCGCTGTTCCCCATCTCAGCGATCTTCTGCCCTTTAGTTACCGCGTCCCCTTCTTTTACCATCAAAGCGCGATTATGTGCGTACGCGGTGAGAAAAGTCGCGTCATGTTTGATGATAATGAGATTGCCATAGCCGCGCAGCCCATTTCCGGAGTAAACCACTCGGCCGTCCGCCGATGCGTTGACCGTATCTCCCACCGCACCGCCAATATTCAAACCCTTGTTCTTCGCGTCATCGAACGTGCCGAGAATCGGTCCTCGCGCAGGCCAGATAAACGCCGGCTGGCCCGTGGGCGCCGTCGCGTTCGCATCCGCGCCGGGCACGCCGGGCGCCGCTGCCGCGCCCGTCGCCGCACCGGGAGCGCCAGGCGTGGCGCCCATGCCCGAATTCGCACCGTAGTACGGCGGCTGCGCGGTCGCGCCCGGCTGCGGCGTCGCGTACCCGTTCGCGCCGTTGAGCGGCTGCGTCTGCACGCCGCCGCCTACGATCGGCGCGGTGGCCACACCGGGCGTCGCCGCCGCGACATTCGCACCCGGAGGCGCCACGCGCATCAGCTGGCCGACTTCAATCTGATTCGGGTTGGTCAGGTTATTCCACGTCGCGATGTCGTGATAATTCTGACCGTTTTCCAGTGCGATCCGATATAGGGTGTCGCCCGGTTTCACACGGTAATAGCCCGGCGGCGGCGGACCGTTGTCCGGGGTCTGGGCCGCCGTCGTGCTGATGGGCGCGCCCGTTCTGTCGACGACCGGCGCCATGTCCATGCGCGTAGAACACGCCGCCAACGCGGACAACGCCAGCACACACACGCCGCGCTGCGCCGCGCTCAGGCGTTGGCCTGCACTTCCCTCTTGCAAAGCACGCAGGATACTCATCGGGTCAAATCACTCCGGATTTTAAGGGTACAAAAAAGACGCGATCGAGCTGCGCTTCCCGCCATTGCGTCGCCGACACGCGCGTGACGAGCGTCAGCACCTGCGATTGCGCGGCCTGCGATCCGACCGGCGCGACAAGCTTGCCGCCCACGGCCAGTTGATCGAGCAGAGCCTGCGGCACGTCGAGGCCCGCGCAGGCGATCACGATGGCGTCGAAGGGCGCGGCGGCGGGCAAGCCCAGGCGGCCGTCGCCGTAATGCAGCCTGATGTTCGGCACGCGCAGCGGCCGAAGGTTGAGCTTCGCGCGCTCCGACAACGGGCGCACGCGCTCGATCGAATAAACCTCAGCGGCTACCTGCGACAGCACCGCCGCCTGATAGCCGCAACCGGTGCCGATCTCCAGCACCTTGTTCAATGCGCGCCCCGTCGCGACCAGCTCGATCATGCGCGCCACGACGGACGGCTTCGAGATGGTCTGGTGATGGCCGATCGGCAGCGCGGCATCTTCGTAAGCCTGCGCCGCAAGCCCCGGATCGACGAACATGTGGCGCGGCACCACCGACATGGCGTTGAGCACGCGCGGATCGGTCACGCCGTTCGATCGCAGCCGTTCGACCATGCGCTCGCGCACCCGTTCCGATGTGAGCGTCTGCGTGCTCGCCAGCGCGACATTGGGCGCGCCCTTTTTCGGCGCGGTCGCGGCGGCGCTCAGGTCACGCTCGGCGGGACGCGCCGCCGGACGCAATGCGTTCGCGCGCGGTGCGTGAGATACATGATGCGTCGTCGCGCCCTTGCTTGCGGACGGAACCGGTTTCGCTGCGCCAATTGCGGGCTTCGCGGCAGAGCGCACCGGAAAAACGGAGGTGGCCGGTTTCGCGGACGCCGCTGCGGTCGCGGGATTCTTCATCGGCGCGTTCGCCGCGCGCGTTGCCCCCGGCTTCGCCGGTTGCGCGGGCGCCGGCTTCGGTGCCGAAGCGGCGGCTTGCCTGGCGCGAGAATCCTGCGGACGGTTCGCGGGCTTGCGCGGCTCGCGAACCAGATCCGCAAGCGCCAGCGGAAAGCGCTTGGCGCGCTCGTCGCTCATGTGCGACCGCTCCCGGCTCGCGCCCATTCGCGCGTTTCGGTCATGAGCTTCGTATGCGTCAGATCGAGTTGCAGCGGCGTGATCGAGACCAGGCCGTTCGCGACGGCGTGGAAATCTGTGCCTTCGCTCGCGTCGAGTGCGTCGCCCGATGGGCCGATCCAGTAGATCGGGTTGCCGCGCGGATCGCTCTGGCGAATCACCGGCTGCGACGGATGACGCTTGCCGAGACGCGTCACGGTCCACGGGCCGAGCTGATCGTACGGCAGGCTCGGGATATTCACGTTCAGCAACGGATGGCCCGGCATCGGATGCTCGAGAAAATGCGCGACGATCTCGGCAGCAACGCGCGCCGCGTCTTCGAGATGAAGCCAGTCGCGGCCGACGAGCGAAAACGCGATCGCCGGAATGCCGAACATAAAGCCTTCGGTCGCGGCCGCGACCGTGCCCGAGTACAGCGTGTCCTCGCCGACGTTCTGCCCGTTGTTGATGCCCGACACCACGAGATCAGGCCGATGTTCGAGCATGCCGGTGAGCGCAATGTGCACGGAATCGGTCGGCGTGCCGTTCACGAAGTTGAAACCGTTCGGCGCCTGATGCACGCTCAGGGGCCGCGACAGCGTAAGTGAGTTGGACGAGCCGCTGCAGTTTTGCTCGGGCGCCATCACCGTCACTTCGCCGAGCGGCTGCAGGACCTCGTGCAGCACATTGATGCCGCGCGCCAGATAACCGTCGTCGTTGCTGAGTAGGATTCGCATCCGACGATTGTAACCGAGGAAAGTGGCGCGACGACGACTCACAGGCTCGCTCCCGACGTCGTCCCTGCCCTACACTGAGCCGGTTTCAACGCTTTGCACGAGACCCCGCCAAGGAGACGATATGCGCGCCGTACGATGCAACGAACACGGATTACCCGACACCCTTTCGATCGAAACGCTACCCGACCTGCATCCGGAAGCAGGCGAAGTCGTCATCGACGTGAAAGCGGCGAGTGTGAACTTCCCCGACGTGCTCATCATCCAGAACAAATATCAGTTCAAGCCGCCTCTGCCGTTCACGCCCGGTGCGGAGTTCGCGGGCATCGTGCGCGAAGTGGGCGCCGGCGTCACGCGCCTGTCGCCCGGCATGCGCGTGGCCGCCTACACCGCGCAGGGCGCTTTCGCCGAACAGGCGCGCGCGAAGGAAGCGGATTGCATCGCCTTGCCCGCTGATGTCGATCTCGCCGACGCCGCCGCTTTCACGCTCGCTTACGGCACCTCGTATCACGCGCTCGTCGATCGCGGCCAGCTCAAGGCCGGCGACACGCTGCTCGTGCTGGGAGCGGCGGGCGGCGTCGGCATTGCGGCGATCCAGATCGGCAAGATTATCGGCGCGCGCGTGATCGCTGCGGCGTCGAGCGCGGAGAAGCTCGCGTTCTGCCGCGAGCATGGCGCGGACGACGTCGTCGATTACGCGAAAGAGGATCTGCGCGAGCGCATCAAGGCGCTCTCCGGCGGCAACGGGCCGGATGTCATCTTCGATCCTGTGGGCGGCGTGTATGCGGAGCCCGCGTTTCGAAGCATCGGCTGGCGCGGGCGGTATCTGGTTGTCGGCTTCGCGAATGGCGAGATTCCGAAGTTGCCGCTCAATCTCGCGCTGCTGAAAGGCGCGAGTATCGTGGGCGTGTTCTGGGGCGGTCACATGCAGCGCGAGCACGCGCTCGCCGATCAGGAATTCGCGACGATGGTCGATTGGATCAAGACAGGCAAGCTACGCCCCGTCGTCACGAAGCGCTACTCACTCGACGACACGCCACGCGCCCTCGACGACATGATGAACCGGCGCGTGACGGGCAAGATCGTGATCGAGCCGTAACGCGCCTAGACGCGGCGCGATCGCGCGCCGGGCAGCAGGCCGACGCGGGTCGCCGGGGGTTTCTGGGCATCGCTGAAATCGGCCGCCGAATAGTGGTGCATCGCGCGCGCATGCTTGCCGTGCAGTCTCAGGAACGCGGACATCACACGCCGCACGGTAAGCAGGCGTTGCCACAACCGCTCGCGAAGGCCGCCGAAGGGCAGAAAGGAAGGCGCCAGCACGACCGCGCCCGGCCCCCAGCCGGGACGCCACGAGCGCGCGAGCCCCTGGCGCATGAAAAGCGAAAGCGTGGGCACGCCGATGCACGACGCGAGATGGCCAAGACCCGAATCATTACCGATGAACCACGACGACTCGGCGATCCATGCCGCAACCTCGCTCAACTGCGGCAGCGCGTTGACTTCGCATCCTTCGTCGGCGATTTCGCCCCGGGCATCCATCTCCGACGGTGCGACGAGAAAGCTCGGCTGGAATTTGCGGCGCACGAGCACACGCGACAGCGCAATGAACTTCTCGCGGCGCCACATCTTTTCGGGATGGCTACCGGTCGGGTGGATGACGACACGATTGGAGAAGCGCCCTCGCATGACGCCAGCCGGCACGACGAGGCCATTCGAGCGCGTCACATCGGCGAGTCCCAGCACGTTCGTCGCGATATCGACGATGCGGTCCAACATGTGCTTCGAGCCGCCGTATTCCGGCAGCGTGGCGAGACAGATCGTCTTGCCCGAACGGCTCAGCGACGATGCATAGTCGGTCGGCCGAAGCTCGATCACCGTGTCGAACACGCCCTGCCAGGCGTCGCGCCGCCCGACGGTCACTTGCGGAAACCATTCTGCGAGCTGCTCCGCGACCCAGCCGAACACGACGGGCCGATATCCGTTGCGGATGAGATTATCGACGAGGACGAGCCCGATGAGGCTGTCACCGATCGGCGATGGCAATACCACCGCAATCGAACTGTCAGTTCGCAGTTTCATTCTTGTTCTCGCGGGATCGCGCGGATGAGCGCCGCGCTGATACCGCGCAACGGCGCCCGACTACGGAGTGTCGCCCGGCTTGCGTTACGACTTGATGTGCGCTGGCGCTTATTCACCCGGAATCATGGCGAATCTCTTGCGACCCGCCGTACGACGCCTGGTCAGCGGAGCATCATAGCGAGATCGGCAGTGTCCTGCCATAACGGAACGCCTGAACACGGTCCGCCGCGTGTTACCGCGTATTCACGATCGAACGCGTCACGGCGCTTCAGAGCTTCTCGGTCTCGCCGCTCTTCGGCTGCCACTTCATGAGCCGTCGCTCGACGAGCGCGACGAGGCCGTCGAGCACGAGCGCGAACGCGGTCAGCACGAGTATTCCGGCGAACACCGTGTTGATGTCGAACGTGCCTTCGGCCTGAAGGATCAGATAGCCGACGCCGCGCGCCGAGCCGAGATACTCACCCACGACCGAGCCGACGAAGGCGAGCCCCACCGACGTATGCAGGCTCGAAAACACCCAGCTAGTCGCACTCGGCAAATAGACATACCGCAACAGTTGCTTGCGATTCGCGCCGAGCATGCGCGCATTGGCGAGCACGACCGGGCTGACTTCCTTCACGCCCTGATAGACGTTGAAGAACACGATGAAAAACACGAGCGTCACGCCGAGCGCGACCTTCGACCAGATGCCCAGTCCGAACCACACCGCGAAGATCGGCGCGAGAATCACGCGCGGCATCGAGTTGGCGGCCTTGATGTAGGGATCGAGAAGCGCGCTCGTCGTGGGCGCGAGCGCGAGCCACAGACCCACGCCCAGCCCGAATACGGTGCCGATCACGAACGCAAGCACCGTCTCGATCAGCGTCACCCACAAGTGGATGTAGATTTCGCCGCCCGTGAACCATTCCCATATGCGCACGAGCACCTTCTGCGGCTCGCCGAAGAAGAATGCGGCCTTGTTGGCGTCGTCGAAATATAAAGGCGGCAGGAGCGTCGGGCTCGTCAGCGCGTACCACAGCACGAAGCACGCGAGCAGCAACAGCCATTGCCACACGATGAGATTTGCTCGATTCGGGCGCAGCTTGTTCCACATGATCGTATTGTCTTATTCGGCGGCCGGCTTCAGCTGCTGCTGATAGCCCTTCAACACTTCCTCGCGCAGCACGCCCCAGATTTGCGCATGCAGTTCGACGAAGCGAGGATGCGAGCGGATCTCGGCGACATCGCGCGGGCGCGGCAGGTCGATCGCGAATTCGCCGATCGGATGCGTGCCCGGCCCTGCCGCCAGCACGACGACGCGGTCGGACATCGAAATCGCCTCGTCGAGATCGTGCGTGATGAAGAGCACGGCCTTGCGCTTTGCGGCCCACAGGTCGAGCAGTTCGTTTTCCATCAACTGACGCGTTTGAATGTCCAGTGCGGAGAACGGCTCGTCCATCAGGATGATGTCGGGATCGAGGATGAGCGTCTGCGCCATCGCGACGCGCTTTCTCATGCCGCCCGAAAGCTGGTGCGGATAGCGATCGCCGAAGCCGCCAAGACCCACACGCTTGAGCCACGCCTCGCCGCGCGCGTCGGCGTCGGCTTTCGTCACGCCCCGGAACACGAGGCCGGCTGTCACGTTGTCGAGCGCCGAGCGCCAGGGCATCAGGGCATCGGCCTGAAACATATAGCCCGCGCGCCGGTTGATGCCCGCAAGCGTCTCGCCGAACACGCTCACCGTGCCCGACGAAGGCTCGAGCAGCCCCGC
This sequence comes from Caballeronia sp. INML2, assembly GCF_023631365.1. Lineage (NCBI taxonomy): Bacteria > Pseudomonadati > Pseudomonadota > Betaproteobacteria > Burkholderiales > Burkholderiaceae > Caballeronia > Caballeronia sp. INML2. Next base: position 42,240 of record NZ_JALQDH010000022.1, read on the forward strand.
CGACACGTTGAGCAGCGTGGACTTGCCGCAGCCGGTCGGCCCGACGACGGACACGAACTCACCCGGCGCGATCGCAAGACTCGTATTGCGGACGGCCGTATACCGATCCTTGCGATTCTCGCGCGACGAGAACGTGCAGGTGACATCCTCCAGCGCGAGCGCGTGTTTAGAAGTCGACGACATCGGTCAGACCTTGACGGTGGCGAGCGCCTTCTTGACGAAGTCGTTGGTCCAGGTCTTCGACAAGTCGATCGGCCTGCCCTTCACCGTTTCGTCGAAGGCTTGCAGCGTCTTGAGCGATGTCGCGGGACCGTCCGCGGGCATCAGGCCGTCCGGGGACAGCGCCTCCTTCACGTGTTGCCACGCGTCGAGATAGAGCGCGCGATCGCCGAGCAGATAGCTTTCCGGCACGGTCGAAATCAGATCCTTGCCCGATGCCGTTTGCAGCCATTTCAGCGCGCGCACCATCGCGTTCGTGAGCGCCTGCGTCGTGTTCGGATTCTTTGTGATGAAACTCTGCGATGCATACAGGCATCCGGCCGGCATGTTGCCGCCGAACACCTTCACGGTATCGGCGAGCGTGCGCGTGTCGGAGACGATGCGGATATCGCCCGCACGATCGAGCTTGGTCATCACCGGGTCGAGGTTGGCGATGGCATCGATCTGCCCGGACTGCAGCGCGGCGATCGCGCCCGCCCCCGCGCCCACGCCGATGAACGACACATCGGTCGCCTTCAGCCCGGCCTGCGCGAGCACGAAGCTCGCCATGATCGACGTCGACGAGCCCGGCGCCGTCACGCCGATCTTCTTGCCCTTCAGATCCGCGACCGATTTGTAGTTCGGCATCGCCTTCTTCGACACCGCAAGCACGATCTGTGGCGCGCGTCCCTGCAACACGAACTCACGGAAGTACTGATTCTTCGCCTGCAGCAAGAGCGTGTGCTCGAACGCGCCGGACACCACGTCCGCGCTGCCGCCGACCGCCGCCTGCAGCGCCTTCGCACCGCCCGCGAAATCGGCGATTTCGACGTCGAGCCCTTCGTCCTTGAAGTAGTTGCGGCGCTCCGCGATCGTGAGCGGCAGATAGTAGAAGAGATTCTTGCCGCCGACCGCGACCGATACCTTGGCCTGCTCCGGCTTTGCCTGGGCAAACGCGAGCGGCATGGCCGACCACGCCCCACCCGCGAGCGCGGCGCCGCTCGCGATGAACGTTCTGCGTTTCATCGTTTTTGTCTCCTGGTTTTATCGTTGTCAGCGCTGTTACGGCCGTTGTCTTCTGATCGAAGCTCAGATCACCTTGGCCGCCCGCAGCCGCGCAATATCGTCGGCATCATACCCGAGCGTTTGAAGTACTTCATCCGTGTGTTCACCGAGTTGAGGACCGAGCCAGCGCGTTTCACCCGGTGTCTCCGAGAGCTTCGGCGTCACGTTCGGCAGCGTGATGTCCTTGCCGTCCTGCCACGGAAAGCGTTGCAGCATCTGGCGCGCGATGTATTGCGGATCGGTGAACATGTCGGCGACGCTGTAGATGCGCCCGGCCGGCACGTCGGCGGCGTTGAGCACGGCGAGCGCCTCGTCGATGCTGCGCGTCGCGAGCCACGCGCCGATGGCGTCGTCGATTTCCTGCGTGCGCGGCACGCGGCCGTCGTTCGATGCGAGCGCGGGATCGTCCGCGAGGTCCGCGCGATCGATCGCGTTCATGAGGCGCTTGAAGATCGGATCGCTATTGCCACCAATCACGATGCTGCCGTCGCGGCACGGATAGGTGTTCGACGGCACGATGCCGGGCAGCGACGCGCCGGTGCGCTCGCGCACCAGTCCGTACACGCCGTACTCGGGGACCACGCTCTCCATCATGTTGAAGACGGCTTCGTACAGCGCGACATCGACGACCTGCCCCTTGCCTCCGTTCACCTGCCGATGATGCAGCGCCATCAGCGCACCGATCACGCCATGGAGCGCTGCGATCGAATCGCCGATGGAAATGCCGATGCGCGGCGGCGGCAGCTCCGGATAGCCAGTGATATGCCGCAATCCGCCCATCGATTCGGCTATCGCGCCGAAGCCCGGCCGGTCGCGGTACGGCCCGGTCTGGCCATATCCGGAAAGTCGCACCATCACGAGACCCGGATTCTCGGCGGACAGCACGTCATAGCCGAGCCCGAGCTTTTCGAGCAAACCGGGCCGGAAGTTCTCGACGACGATATCGGCTTCCTTCGCGAGCCGCCGCACGATCTCCTTGCCTTCCTCGGCCTTGAGATTGACCGTCACCGATTTCTTGTTGCGAGCCTGCACCGCCCACCAGAGCGAGGTCCCGCCCACTTCGGGATAGAGCTTGCGCCACTTGCGCAGCGGGTCGCCGCCGTTCGGGTCTTCAATCTTGATGACGTCGGCGCCGAATTCGCCCATGAAGCGCGCGGCGAACGGACCGGCGATGAGCGTACCCAGTTCCAGCACCTTGACGCCCGCGAGTGGTCCCGTCGTTGCGCTCATGGTTGCGTCTCCTTTTTTTGCTAGTTCTTTTACAGCGGAATGTCGAGCGGTTTGAAACGTGGCGTGCCGTCGGCGAGCGTCTCGTTGAACATCTGCGCCGGACGCACCCACAAGCCGCGTTCGTGCGGCCACAGATGTTCGTAGACGATCATGGCTTCCTCGGTCTCCGAGTGCCGCGCGACGCCGATCACGCGATAAAGACCGCCCTTGTAGTGACGGTGGGTCGCAAGCGCGAGAGCTTCGGTTTCTGTCATCGGTAGTGTCCTGCTGATGGTCGTGTTCAGACCGAGCGGCGATCGAGCATCGCGCGCGCGATCGTCCCCGCATCGACATATTCGAGCTCGCCGCCGACGGGCACGCCGCGCGCGAGCCGCGTCACCTTCAGCCCTTTCGACTTGAGCGTCTGCGCGAGATAGTGCGCGGTCGCCTCGCCTTCGTTCGTGAAGTTGGTGGCGAGCACCACTTCCTGCACCACGCCGTCGAGCGCGCGATTGATCAGGCGCTCGAAATGGATTTCCTTCGGCCCGATGCCGTCGAGCGGACTGAGCCGCCCCATCAGCACGAAATAGAGCCCGCGATACGTGAGCGTCTGCTCGAGCATGATCTGATCAGCGGGCGTTTCGACGACGCACAGCAAGGCCGGGTCGCGTTCCTCGTCGCCGCAGACTTCGCAGATTTCAGCTTCGGTGAAGGTGTTGCACTTCTCACAGTGCCTGAGATGCTTGGTCGCGAACAGGAGCGAAGCGCCGAGCTTCTCGGCGCCCGCGCGGTCGTGCTGCATCAGGTGATACGCCATGCGCTGCGCCGACTTCGGTCCGACGCCGGGTAGCGCGCGCAGCGCCTCGACGAGCGCCGACAGGGCGGAAGGTTGTTTCATGTGTCCTCATGACGCGCCGAATTCGCTTCGGCGCGCGCGGTTAGAACGGCAGCTTGAAACCCGGCGGCATCGGCATGCCGGCCGTCATGCCGCTCATTTTCTCCTGCGTGGTGGCCTCGGCCTTGCGCACGGCGTCGTTGAACGCGGCGGCGACGAGGTCTTCCAGCATGTCCTTGTCGTCGGCGAGCAGGCTCGGGTCGATCTGCACGCGACGCACGTCGTTCTTGCAGGTCATCGTCACTTTCACGAGACCGGCGCCGGACTGGCCCTCGACCTCGATCTGCGCGAGCTGGTCCTGCATCTTCTTCATGTTTTCCTGCATCTGCTGAGCCTGTTTCATCAGCCCGGCGAGTTGGTTCTTCATCATGGTTCGGCTCCTTACTGGAAAACGTGTGGCGAAAGCGCGCGCGATACGCGCTCGAAATTCAGTGCTTGCGCGCAGCGTCGAAAAAAACGCCGCGCGCTTCGATTCATGACGGATTCGCGCCCGATGCGGAGATCGGCTTGATCGAACCCTGCACGATGCTCGCGCCGAAATCGCGGATCAGCGATTGCACGAACGGGTCCTGCTTGATCTCCTGCTCGGCTTCCTGCTGGCGTCGCGCCCGGTCGGCGGCATCGAGCGCGGCGGCGGTGCGGCGCACGGGCGCGACATTGACGCTGACTTCGATTGCGCGGCCGAGCTTTTCGGCAAGGGCGGTCTTGAGCTTCGAGACGTGCGAGGCGTCGGTGTACATCTGCACGGCGACCGCAAGCGTGACGGAATTCGCGTCGCACGCGGTCAGTTCGCTGTTGAACGCGAGTTGATAGGCGACGCCTTTAAGCGGCAGGCTGACGGCGAGCGCGGCCCATTCGATCGACACGCCGAGTGCATCGAGCGGAACTGCGGGCGGCAGCGGCGTCGTATCGATGACGGGCGCAGGTTTCGCGGCCGGCTCGGCGCCGAAGCGCATGTCGTCCGGACCGCTGTCGAACGCGGGCACGAAGCCGTCGTCCGGCGGCATGAAGTATTCGTCTTCCGATCCCGCCGGCGGATAGTCGTCGGGCGGCATGTCCTCCCACGGCGGGACGACGCCGGGCTTGCCGGCCGCAGGTTTGGACTCAGGCGCGGCGGGCGCTGGCGGTGCGCGACGGGGCGCGGGCATCTGAACTTGCGCAGCGGGTTTCGCGACAGCTTTGGGCGCTGCCGGAGCCGCCGCTTGCCCAGCCGGCGCGCCGCGTGCACCCCGGTCGGAGGAAAGACGCATGCCGGCGCTGCGCAACACTTCGAGCGCCGCACTCGCACCGCCCGCCGCGCGCGACGCCGCGACATCGCGCTCGGATGCGGGCACGGTTGCAGGCGCGGCTTCCTCGACGGCCTGCCGTGCGGCGCTGGGCACCGGTGCAGGTTTCGCCGTGACCGGCTCAGTTGACTCGATAACCGGCGCAGGTTTCGCGCTTTCGACCGGCTGCGTCTCTTTCGCCTTTACGATGACGGTTTCGGCCGGAGGCGTCGGCGCCTTCGCTACGGGCGCGGGTGCGATCGCCCGCTCGGCCATCGCGCCCGCGAGCGCCGCGCTGCGCGCGGGCTTCGCGCCCGAGGGCGCGCTCACGGCGACGCCGCCGCCCGATCCGCCCGCCGGCTCGAAGGCGAGCATGCGCAGCAGCGTCATCGTGAAGCCGGCGTATTCGTCGGGCGCGAGACCCAACTCGCCGCGTCCGACCGTTGCAATCTGATAGAAAAGCTGAATCTGCTCAGCGGAAAGAATCTCGGCGAAGCGGCGAATATCCGCGGCTTCCGGCCATTCATCCAGCACCGACGACGGCGCGAACTGCGCCCATGCGATGCGATGCAAGAGACTCGCGAGATCCTGCAGCGCGGTCGAGAAAGACAGGCTGCGCAGCGCCATTTCGTCGGCGATCGCGAGCACGCCGGCGCCATCGCCAGCGGCGAGCGCGTCGATGAGCCGGATCAGATAGCTTTGATCGAGCGCGCCGAGCATGCCGCGCACGGCTTCCTCGGTGACCTGGTTGGCCGAATAGGCGATGGCCTGATCGGTGAGCGACAGCGCATCGCGCATGCTGCCGTCCGCCGCGCGCGACAGCAGACGCAGCGCCTGCGATTCGAACGCGATGCTCTCCTGCTGAAGAATGTTCTCCAGATGCGACACGATATGACCCGCCGGCATCTGCTTCAGATTGAACTGCAGGCAGCGCGAGAGCACGGTGACCGGAATCTTCTGCGGATCGGTCGTCGCGAGGATGAACTTCACATGCGGCGGCGGCTCCTCCAGCGTCTTCAACATCGCGTTGAAGGCGTGGTTCGTGAGCATGTGCACTTCGTCGATCATATAGACCTTGAAGCGCGCGTCGACGGGTGCGTACACCGCGCGTTCGAGCAGCGCGGCCATTTCGTCGACACCGCGATTGCTCGCCGCATCCATTTCGACGTAATCGACGAAGCGGCCTTCATCGATTTCCCGGCACGCGCGACACACGCCGCACGGCTTCGAAGTCACGCCGGTTTCACAGTTGAGCGCCTTCGCGAAGATGCGCGAGAGCGTCGTCTTGCCGACGCCGCGCGTGCCCGTGAAGAGATAGGCGTGATGCAGGCGGCCGCCGTCGAGCGCGTGCGTGAGCGCACGGACGACGTGCTCCTGGCCGACGAGCGACTCGAACGATTTCGGCCGCCATTTGCGTGCGAGAACTTGATAGGTCATGCGCGAAATTGTATCAGCAACGACCTTGCGCAAACGCCGCTCCAAAAGGCTGCCGAGGCGCGCGGAGGAAGGTGCGTACCCGCGAAAATACAACTCGCGACGACGCGCGACACAAAGAACGAATCAGGGAAAACGAGAGAGGAACGACAGAAGAAAGCGGAAGGTGACGAGCCCGACCCTCGGCACTGGTGGAAAGCGGCTGTGGCTGCTTCGTTCCCGACCTGACCAGGTTGACCGCGCCACCATGCGAGGAGGCCCGTCACGTCGAATCATAACACGGGGCCGGGCGCGCCCGGAAGCCACGCGTGAAATGCGCGGACCTTTATGACGCCCTCTTGCGCTTCGTGTCGTCGCCCTCAGATGCGGCCTATCGGCTCCCGGCAACGGATAGCAAAGTAGGCTAAGATGACATTTGAATAACCCGGATGTGGTGCATTTTGCCCTTCGACGGATCATTCGCCGCCGTTCGCGAGCCGTTCTGGCGCACGGCGTGCGGGCCGAATACTGCCCGTTGGCGACGAAAATTTTTTTCAGTTTTGGTGTATCGTGGCGAGCATTCAAACGCGGGCCTCGAAACAATAGAGGTATTCAGACAATGAGCGAATCAATCAAGCACATCAGCGACGCTTCTTTCGAACAGGATGTCGTCAAGTCGGATAAACCGGTCCTGCTCGACTTTTGGGCGGAATGGTGCGGTCCGTGCAAAATGATTGCCCCGATCCTCGATGAAGTCGCGAAGGATTATGGCGATCGCCTGCAAATCGCGAAGATCAACGTGGACGAGCATCAGTCGACGCCGGTGAAGTTCGGCGTTCGCGGCATCCCCACGCTGATCCTTTTCAAAAACGGCGCGGTCGCCGCGCAGAAAGTCGGCGCATTGTCCAAGTCGCAATTGACCGCGTTCCTCGACAGCAACCTGTAACGGCATCATCGGCGGGCGTCGGCATCCCAGACGCCTGCCTCTGGCATTCGTATCGCCGCATCGACACAACCGAGCAGCGCGACCGGAATGCAGCCGATGTTGTCACGCGACAACATCGGCCGACAAGCCCCGCCCAAAGCCCACCCGAGGCCTGCGTGGCGTATGCTATGCTAGAATCACAAGAGTTCAAGAAGTATTAAGTCTCGAGCGGTTCCGCTCACCTCTTCTCCCAAATCTTTCTGTCGCACCTCTCTCCCCGGCGGGAAATCCGTATGCATTTATCCGAGCTCAAGTCTCAGCACGTGTCTGCACTGATCGAGATGGCCAATGGCCTCGAGATCGAAAATGCGAACCGCCTGCGCAAGCAGGAACTCATGTTCGCGATTCTTAAAAAGCGCGCCAAGGCCGGCGACACGATATTCGGCGACGGCACGCTCGAAGTGCTGCCCGATGGCTTCGGCTTTCTGCGCTCGCCCGAGACCTCGTATCTCGCGAGCACGGACGACATCTATATCAGCCCGTCGCAAATCCGCCGCTTCAATCTGCACACCGGCGACACGATCGAAGGCGAAGTACGCACGCCGAAAGACGGCGAGCGTTATTTCGCGCTCGTGAAGGTGGACAAAGTCAACGGGCAGCCGCCCGAGGCCTCGAAACACAAGATCATGTTCGAGAACCTCACGCCGCTGCATCCGAACAAGCCGCTGCCGCTCGAGCGCGAAATGCGCGGCGAGGAAAACGTCACGGGCCGGATCATCGACATGATTTCGCCGATCGGCAAGGGCCAGCGTGGCCTGCTCGTCGCGTCGCCGAAGTCGGGTAAAACCGTGATGCTCCAGCACATCGCGCATGCGGTGAAAGCCAATCATCCGGACGTCATTCTGTTCGTGCTGCTCATCGACGAGCGCCCGGAAGAAGTGACGGAAATGCAGCGTTCCGTGCGCGGCGAAGTCATCGCCTCGACCTTCGACGAACCCGCCGCGCGTCACGTGCAGGTGGCCGAAATGGTCATCGAAAAGGCGAAGCGTCTCGTCGAAATGAAACATGACGTCGTGATTCTTCTCGACTCCATCACGCGTCTCGCGCGCGCCTATAACACCGTCGTGCCCGCATCGGGCAAGGTGCTGACGGGTGGTGTCGACGCCAACGCGCTGCAGCGTCCGAAGCGCTTCTTCGGCGCGGCTCGAAACATCGAGGAAGGCGGCTCGCTCACGATTATCGGCACGGCGCTCATCGAAACGGGCAGCCGCATGGACGACGTGATCTACGAAGAGTTCAAGGGCACGGGCAATATGGAAGTGCACCTCGAGCGCCGTCTCGCGGAAAAGCGCGTGTATCCGTCGATCAACCTGAACAAGTCGGGCACGCGCCGCGAGGAACTGCTCATCAAGCCGGACCTGCTGCAGAAGGTCTGGGTGCTGCGCAAGTTCATCCACGACATGGATGAAGTCGAAGCAATGGAATTCCTGCTCGACAAGATCCGTCAGACGAAGAACAACGCCGAGTTCTTCGACATGATGCGTCGCGGCGGAGGCTGATCCGGCTTCGCAACTTCAGCACAGAAAGCCGCCTGTTTCGTCAGGCGGTTTTTTTGCGCCTTGCGACGGCGCCGCTCCGTACAATCCGGTCTATCGAAGCGATCTGAACGACCGATGGCCAACCTCTTCTCCCGCTGGTTCGGCGCGCAACGCCGCGAGCGCGCGCTGCGCAAGTACGCGATCGACGACGACCTCTGGCAGCGCACACTGGACGCATATCCGTGCTTCGGCCATTTGAACGGGGACGACCTCGGACGCTTGCGCGAAACCGCGAGCCTTTTCATCGCGCAAAAGCAATTCTCGACCGCGCACGATCTCGAACTGACCGATCAGATGATCGTCTCGATCGCCGGGCAAGCCTGCCTGCCGGTGCTCAACCTCGACCTCGACCTGTATCGCGGCTGGGTCGGCGTGATCGTCTATCCGGGCGAGTTCATCATCAGAAAGACGGTCGAAGACGAAGACGGCGTCGTGCACGAGATCGAGCACGATGCGAGCGGTGAGGCGTGGGAAGGCGGTCCTGTCGTGCTCTCATGGGAGGACGCGCAGATGGTGGACGGTTCGGACGCCTACAACGTCGTGATCCACGAGTTCGCGCACAAGATCGACATGGTGACGGGCGTAGCCGACGGACATCCCCCGCTCTTTCGCCGCTGGCACGCACCGCTCGACACCACCGTCTGGTCGGATATCTTCGACAACGCCTTCGACCAGTTCTGCGCGCGCGTGGACGCGGTGCCGCCGCGGCGCTGGAGCCGTTTCGAGCGCGAATCGCTGATCGATCCTTACGCTGCGGACCATCCGTCCGAGTTTTTCGCGGTGTGCAGCGAGGCGCTTTTCGTGACGCCCCAGGCGTTCGAAGCCGAGTATCCCGAGCTTTATCGGCTGCTCGCGCGCTACTATCGGCAGGACCCGGCGAGCGTCGGCGCGCTCGACGCGTGACTTCCGCCGGAACGCCCGAAAAAGATGTCAACCGACTGATTTTCTGGCATAATCGCCGTTTTTCGACCCTAGGCAAGTGACTCGCGCGGCACTGCAAGCAAGTGCAACGGGTTGGCTACCGCCAGATATCAGGAAAGACCATGAAACAAGGCATTCACCCGGATTACCGCGAAGTCCTGTTCGTCGACATGTCGAACGACTTCAAGTTCGTGACCCGTTCGACCATCCAGACGCGCGAGACCGCCGAATTCAACGGCAAGACCTACCCGCTCGCGAAGATCGAAGTGTCGTCGGAATCGCACCCGTTCTACACCGGTCAGCAAAAGATCATGGACACGGCGGGCCGCGTCGAGAAGTTCAACAACAAGTTCGCGCGCTTCTCCACCAAGAAGTAAGTCGGGCTTCGGGTTCAGCAAAAAAGGGCAGCTTTGGCTGCCCTTTTTTGTCGCTGACGGTTTCGCGTCATCCTTTCGTCGTCCATGCGGCGCCCATCGGCACCGCCTTTGCTGCATTTGGTAAGCGTTGTTGCGCGCGGTGACGGGAGCATCGACGAACCGCCCTTAACGCCGCCACGCGACTACAATGCCGGTTGCTCCAGCCCCAGGCTCGCCTTGCGCGAGATCAGCGGACCGTTTTCCATCAAGCCATCTCGCATGCGATCTGTCGTTCGTCTGACCGCCTCCGCCACCAGCGCCCTGCCGCGCTGGCTGTTGCTCGCCATCTGCATCACCTACGCATCGTTCGGTCTCTTCGGCCGCGACCCGTGGAAGAACGAGGATGCGGCCGGCTTCGGCGTCATGTGGACGATGGCCAACGGCGACGCACGCGACTGGCTGTTGCCGAACCTCCTCGGCAAGGCGCCCACCGCCGACGGTCCGCTAATGTACTGGCTCGGCGCATCGGCCATTCGTCTGTTGAGCCCCTGGGTCGATGCGAGCAACGCCTCCCGCGTCGTGACGGGTCTGCTCTTCTGTCTGGCCTGTGCGTTCGTATGGTATTCGGCCTATCTGCTCGGCCGGCGCGACGAAGCCCAGCCCTTCAAATACGCGTTCGGCGGCGAACCGGAGCCCCGCGACTACGGCCGCACGCTCGCCGACGGCGCACTGCTCATCCTGCTCGCTTGCTTCGGCCTCGCCGAGCGCGGTCACGAAACCACGCCGCAGCTCGCGCAGTTCGCCGGCACCGCGATGCTCCTCTACGCGCTCGTGCGCAGCCTCGACAAGCCGATCCACGGCGGCCTCGTGTGGGGCCTGGCGATCGGCGTGGTCGGACTGTCCAGTTCGCCGGTGCTCGTGTTCGCGCTCCTGCTCTGCACGCTCGCGATGACGATCATCGTGAAGCAGGTGCGGGCCGCGCCACTTCTGATTTACGGACTGCCGGTCGCCATCGTGCTGATCGCCGCGTGGGTGCTGCCAACGCTGCACTACTTCCCTGACGACGGCGAATGGTGGCTGCGTCAATGGTGGCGCAACAGCTTTTCGTACTTCTCGGGCACGCCCGGATCGATCTTCGGGTACGCGATCAAGAACCTGCCGCTCTTCACGTGGCCCGCGTGGCCGCTCGCGCTCTGGGCGTTCGTCAGTTGGGGCGGGCTGCGCCGCTCGCCGCACGTCGGGGTCCCTTTGTCGATCATCGGGCCGCTGCTCGTGCTGGTCGTCCTGCAGGCGCACGAGACCAACCGGCTCTTCATGCTGCTCCTGCCGCCGCTTTCGGTGCTCGCGACCTTCGCGTTGCCCACGTTGAAGCGCGGCGCGATCAACGCGATCGACTGGTTCGCGATGCTGAGCTTCACCATCATCGGCTCCCTGGTGTGGCTCGTGTGGACTGCCGGCATGTTCGGTTTTCCCGCGTCGATGGCGCGCAATCTCGCGCGTCTCGCGCCGGGCTTTCATCCCGAGTTCAAGCTGATTTCGTTCGCGTGCGCGGTGGCCGTGACGGTCTGCTGGTTTCTGCTCGCGCGCTGGCGGCTCGCGCGTCATCCGAAGGTGCTCTGGCGCAGCGTGGTGCTGTCGAGCGCGGGCACGACGCTCATGTGGGTGCTGCTCATGACGCTGTGGCTGCCGGTGGTGAACTACAGCCGGACGTACCGCGACGTGGCCGAGCAGATCGCCGATCACCTTCCGCCCGACTACACCTGCATCTCGCCCGTGCGCCTGGGCGACGCACAGATCGCCACCTTCGCCTATTTCGGCGGCATGCACTTCGCGTTCGACGAGGACTGCGACGTGATCCTGCGCCAGGATCCGGCGGACTACGGAGAGCCGTCGTCGATGTCCGCATTCCAGTGGAAGCTCGTGTGGGAAGGCCGGCGCGTCGCCGACCGCGACGAGCGCTTCCGCCTGTACGTGCGCATCGAGCGCCCCACGCCGCCGGCGAAAAAACCGCTGCGTCCGAAGAGCCTGCGCCGGACGCAGTAACGCGATGCGCGCGATCCCCACATACCGCGGCACGACCGGCATGTTGAGCGACGTGCGCAAGATCGCCGCGCTCGCGTGGCCGGTGCTGATCGGCCAGCTCGCGGTGATCGCGTTCGGCGTGATCGACACCGCGATGGTCGGCCGCTTCTCCGCGACGGATCTGGCCGCGCTCGGCCTCGGCGGCTCGGTCTATATCTCGGTGTATATCGGCCTGACGGGGATTCTCGTCGCCTTGCAGCCGATCGCCGGGCAACTCTTCGGCGCGGGCCGCGAAAGCGAGATCGGCGAGGAAACGCGTCAGGCGCTGTGGCTCGCCGCTGCGCTCACCGTGATCGGCTTCGTGCTGCTGTACTTCCCCGAACCGCTGCTCTCGCTCGCGAAAAGTCCGCCCGCGCTGCACGACCGCACGGTCGACTATCTGCGCATCCTCTCGTTCGGGCTGCCCGCGAGCCTCGCGTTTCGGGTCTACAGCTCGCTCACCAATGCCGTCGGCAAGCCGCGGCTCGTGATGTTCCTGCAGGTCGGCGGACTATTGCTCAAGGTTCCGCTCAACACGTGGTTCATCTTCGGCGGCGCAGGCGTGCCCGCGCTCGGCGGCCCGGGCTGCGCGCTCGCGAGCACGCTCATCAACTGGGTGCTCGCGATCGTCGGCATGACGGTGCTCTTCAGGTTCGAATTCTTCCGCCCGTTCGGCATCTTCTCGCACTTCTGCTGGCCGGTCTGGCGGCGTCAGCTCGCGCTCCTGCGTCTCGGCATTCCGATGGGTCTCTCGTATCTGATCGAAGTCACGTCGTACACGTTCATGGCGCTCTTCATTTCGCGCTTCGGTACCACGACGCTCGCCGGCCATCAGATCGCGGGCAATCTCGGCGCGGTGCTGTACATGACGCCGCTGTCGATCGGCATTGCGTCGTCGACGCTCGTCTCGCAGGCGCTCGGCGCCGGACGCTACGACGATGCCCGCTCGGTGTCGCGGCACGGCATCGGCATGGCGTGCGTGCTCGCGCTCGCGTACGGCGTGATCCTGATCGCGGCGCGTCCGCATGTGATCGCGGCCTATACGCCGGATGCGAACGTCATCGCGGCCGCGATGCCGCTCGTGCTCATCATCTTCTTCTATCACTTGTGCGACGCACTGCAGATCACCACCGCGTTCGTCCTGCGCGCGTACAAGGTGACGCTCGTGCCGACTGTCATCTACGCCATCGCGCTGTGGGGCATCGGGCTAGGCGGCGGCTATCTGCTCGGCTTCGACGTGGGCGGCGGCGTGCCCGAATGGCTGCAAGGCGCGCGCGGCTTCTGGATCGCGAATTCGGCGAGTCTGGGCGTCGCGGGCGTCGGCCTGTTTCTCTACTGGCGGCGCGTGAGCTCGCGGCACTTGAACAATGTCGACGCGACCTGAGCCGCTCGGCTCGCATCCAATGCGCTGATTTGTGTAGAAAAACATAAGCGCTTCGCTTCATCGGAAAGATTGACGTAAGGCTCCAGTAGAATTTCGCGTCGAGGAATGCCCGGAGCGAGCGGATGAGCCGCATTACAACGTCACAAAAAAAATGGATTCTCGCCGCGACCACGCTGATCGCCGCGCTGGGACTGGGCGCCGCGTTTCATCGCGCCGATGCGGCGCGCATCGCGAGCGTGTCGCCGCAAGGCAAGGTCGCGCAAGTGCGGCAGGTCGTCGCCAAATTCGACGAACCGATGGTCGCGTTCGGCAATACAGCAGCGCCAGCGCCCGGCAAGCTCACCTGTAGCGGCGCAAGCGCGTCGGCCACGGCGGGCTCGCAGCGCTGGATCGACGCCAAGACCTGGGCCTTCGACTTCGAGCACGATCTTCCGCCCGGCGTGCATTGCGCGCTCGATCTCGCGGACGGCCTCAAGTCGGTGGCCGGCAACGCGCTTTCCGGCCCGCGCCGCTTCGCGTTCCAGACGGGCGGACCGTTCGTCACGCGCGTCATGCCGAGCTACGGCGACATCGAAGAAAATCAGGCTTTCGTGCTGCGCCTGAACGGACCCGCGACGCAGGCATCCGTGCTCGAGCATGTCTGGTGCGAATCGAACGCGCTCGGCAACCGGATTCCGGTGCGCCCGGTCGATGACGCCACCCGCGCCGCCCTGCTCGAACATTTCCGGCTGGATAAGGAAAGAGATCGCGTGCTCACGCTCGCGTGCCAGCAAACGTTGCCGTCGGCGACCAAGATGCAGCTCGTGTACGGTGCGGGCGTGACGGGTCCGGGCGGTATCGCCAACGACGTCGAAAAGCGCTTCGACTTCACCGTGCGCGAGCCCTTCACGGCGAGCTTCTCGTGCGAGCGCGAGAACGCACAAGCGCCGTGCACACCGCTTCGCCCGCTGCGGCTGAATTTCAGCGCGCCGATCAGCCGCGCCGACGCACAGAAGTTCGTGCTGCATGGGCCCAAGGGCAACGCCTCGCCCAGGTTCGATGCGACCGACAAGGACGCGGAATTGAGCGCCGTCGAGTTCGCCGCGCCGCTGCCCGAACGCGCCGATCTCACCATCGAGGTCCGCGCGAATCTGAAGGACGTGAGCGGCCGCACGCTCGCGAACGCCGATCTCTTTCCGCTCAAGACCACGACCGCCGCGATGCCGCCGCTCGCGAAGTTCTCGTCGGGCACGTTCGGCATCATCGAGCGATTTGCCGAACCGGGCATGCCCGCGATGCTGCCGGTCACGTTGCGCCACGTCGAAGCGGACTTGCATGTGCAAGGGCTCAATTCGGGCACGTCGCACATCACGAAGCTCAAACTCGACGCCGACACCGACATCCGCCGATGGATGCGCGCCGTCGACCTGTTCGACGGCATGTCGATGTCACGCTCGACGATCGAGGAGCGCATGCCGGCGATGCTGAACAACGGCATCGAGCCGGTCATCATCCCCAATAGCGACGGCTCGTCGTCCAGAGATCCGCAAATCGATATCCGTTCGCTGTCGATGCTGGCGAAACAACGCGGCGTCGAAACGCTCACGCTGCCCGCTGCCGATCCGAAAGCGCCGCGGCCGTTCGAAGTCGTCGGCATTCCGCTCACGAAACCCGGTTTCTATGTCGTCGAAATGGGCTCGCCCGCGCTCGGCGCGTCGCTGCTCGGCAAGAGTCAGGCGATGTACGTGCGCACGTCGGTGCTCGTCACCAATCTCGGCGTGCATTTCAAGCAGGGACGCGAGAACAGCCTCGTGTGGGTGACGACGCTCGACAAAGGCAAGCCCGTCGCCAACGCCGATATTCGCGTGACCGACTGCAACGGTGACGAAATCGCCACCGCAAAGACCGATGCACAGGGCCTCGCGAAGATCGGCAAGCCGCTTGCCGCCACACGGGAATGCAACGAGCACAGCCTCGCATGGGGCGGCTTTTTCGTGTCGGCGCGCGTGAACGATCCCGTCACCGGTCCGGACATGGCCTTCGTAACGTCGGACTGGAATCGCGGCATCGAATCGTGGCGCTTCAACGTGCCGACGGACATGAGCGCGACGCGCACGACCCGCGCGCATACCGTGTTCGACCGGACGCTCCTGCGCGCGGGCGAAACCGTGTCGATGAAGCATCTGCTGCGCGTCGCGACACTCCACGGTTTCGCCTTTGCATCGAGCTATCCGAGCCGCGTGACGATCCGGCACGTCGGCAGCGGACAGAGCTGGCATCTGCCGCTCAAATGGGCCGCGGACCATAGTGCCGACTCGACCTTCACCGTGCCCGTCGCGGCCAAGCTCGGCGAATACAGCGTGACGCTCGACAACGGCGCGACGTCCGAGAATGACGACAACGACAACGACAACGACAACGACAACGACAACGCCAACGCCAACGCCAACGCCGTCACGCAGTCGTACGAATCGGGCAGCTTCCGCGTCGAGGAATTCCGCCTGCCGGTGTTCAAAGGCTCGATCAGCGCGGGTGACGGCAAGTCGCCCGGGCTCGTCGCGGCGCCGGAAGCGGCGGTCGCGGTGCGGCTCGAATATGTGCAGGGCGGACCGGCGTCGAATCTGCCGGTGCAGGTGTCGGCGCTCGTGCGCGATACGGCGCCGCCCTTCGCTTCGCAGTACGAGGCGTTCAGCTTCGCGCCATATCGGAAACCGGCGAACGATGGCGCCAGCGCGCCCGCCGAGGACGAAGACAGCGAGCAGCAGGACAACGCGACGACGAAGCTCATCGCGGACAAGCTGCGTGTCACGCTCGATCGGGACGGCGTCGGCAAGGTCACGGTAAAGCCGCTGCCGGCGGTCGAATCGCCGAAGCGTCTCGCGCTCGAAGCGAGCTTCGCCGATCCGAACGGCGAGATTCAGACGATCAGCGGCGGCACCCTGCTCTGGCCGGCCGCGGTGGCCGTCGGCGTGAAGGCGGGGCATTGGGTGTCGGTCGGCGGCACGCTGCCCGTGCAGGCGCTCGCGCTCGATTTGCAGGGCAAGCCGCGCGCGGGCGTATCGGTCGATATCAAGGCCGTCGCGCGCGTGATGTCGAGCTCGCGCAAGCGCATGGTGGGCGGCTTCTACGCGTACGACAATCACACCGAGAGCAAGGATCTCGGCACGCTGTGCAGCGGCAAGAGCGACGACCACGGCATCGTCTCGTGCGAGGCGAAGCTCAAGGAACCGGGCAACGTCGATCTGATCGCGCTCGCCAAGGACGGCGACGGCCACACGGCGAACGCGAGCACATCAGTATGGGTCACGCGCGAGGACGAGTTGTGGTTCGGCGGCGAGAACACCGACCGCATCGACGTGTTGCCGGAGAAAACGAGCTACGAGCCGGGCGAGACCGCACGCTTTCAGGTGCGCATGCCCTTCCGCTCGGCGACGGCGCTCGTCGCGGTCGAACGTGAAGGCATCATGGAGACGCGGGTCGTCGAACTGAACGGCAAGGATCCGACCGTCGAGCTGAAGGTCGGGAATGCGTGGGGGCCGAATGTCTACGTGTCGGTGCTCGCGTTGCGCGGGCGTATCCGCGAAGTGCCGTGGTATTCGTTCTTCACGTGGGGATGGAAGGCGCCGGTCGAATGGGCGCGCGCGTTCTGGCACGAGGGCCGGCAGTATCAGGCGCCGACGCCGCTCGTCGATCTGTCGAAGCCCGCGTTCCGTTACGGGCTCGCGTCGATCAGGGTGGGCACGGCGCCGCACAGGCTCGCGGTGAGCGTGAACCCGGACGCGACGTCGTACACCGTTCGGAGCAAGGCGCACGTGAAGGTGAAAGTCGCGCTGCCCGATGGCAAGCCCGCGCCCGCCGGCACGCAGATCGCCGTTGCGGCCGTCGACGAAGCGTTGCTCGAACTGATGCCGAACCGAAGCTGGGACGTGCTCGAAGCGATGCTGCAGCAGCGCGCGTATGGCGTCGAGACGGCGACCGCGCAAATGGAGATCATCGGACGGCGTCACTTCGGGCGCAAAGCGGTGCCTGCGGGCGGCGGAGGCGGACACAGCGCGACGCGCGAGTTGTTCGACACGCTCTTGCTGTGGAATCCGCGCGTCACGCTCGACGCCAAGGGCGAAGCCAGCGTCGATGTCCCGCTGAACGACGCGCTCACCCGCTTTCGGATCGTCGCGATCGCTGCGGTCGGCGCGGGGCAGTTCGGCACCGGTAGCGCTTCGATTCAAAGCGCGCAGGATCTGCAACTGATCTCGGGATTGCCGCCGCTCGTGCGCGTCGGCGATGCGTTTCGCGCGCAGTTCACGCTGCGCAACACGACGGCGCGAACGATGCGCGTCGTCGTCACGCCGCGCGCCGGCACGCTCGCGCTCGACGCGCGCACGGTGCAGCTCGCGCCGGAATCGTCGCAGGAAGTGGTCTGGGATGTGACGACGCCCGATGTGCCCGGCGCGGAATCGTCCGCGAGTCTTGCCTGGGAGGTGAGCGCCGCCGAACAGGCCGGCCCGCGCGCAAGCGATGCCGTAAAAGTGGCGCAAAAAGTCGTCGCGGCGGTTCCGGTCACCGTGCAGCAGGCGACCATCGCGCAAGTCGACGGCACGTTCACGCTGCCCGTCGCGCCGCCCGCCGATGCGAGCAAGTCGAGCGACGGCGCCGTGCGCGGCGGCATCGCGGTGTCCCTGCAGCCGAAGCTCGCCGATGGCCTGCCCGGTGTGCGCCGCTGGTTCGAGCGCTATCCGTACAACTGCCTCGAGCAGCAGACCTCGCGCGCGCTCGGCCTGATGGACGCCGCGCAATGGCAGGCCGTACTCGCGAAGATGCCGTCGTATCTGGACCGCGACGGCCTCGCGAACTACTTCCCGCCCGCCGACGACGAGCGCCCGACCGGCAGCCCCGCTCTCACCGCGTATCTGCTCGCCGTCACCGATGAAGCCGCGAAGCAGGACGGCCGCTTCGCCTTGCCCGCCGATCTGCGCAACCGGATGGCGGCGGGCCTCGCGAATGTCGTCGACGGCAAGATCGATCGCAAGTTCTGGGCGCCGCGCAACGATCTCGACTTCGAGAAGCTCGCGGCCATCGAGGCTTTGTCGCGCTATGGCCTCGCGCAGGCGCGCATGCTCGACTCGATCACGGTCGCGCCGGATCAGTGGCCGACATCGGCGGTGCTCGATTACTACGCGATCCTGTCGCACGTCGACGGCATTCCGAATCGCGAGGAAAAGCGCGCGCAGGCCGAGCAGATCATCCGTGCGCGCCTGACGTATCAGGGCACGCGCCTCACCTTCTCCACCGAGCGCGACGACGATCTCTGGTGGCTCATGAGCGGCACCGAGACGAACGCCGCGCACGCGGCGCTCATTTTCGCGGACGCGCCCGGATGGAAGGACGAGATGCCGCGCGTCGTCGCGGGCTTGCTCGCACTGCAGAAGAACGGCGCGTGGCAGACGACGACCGCCAATCTGTGGGGCGCGCTCGCGGTCGGCAAATTCTCGCGGCTCTTCGAAAGCACGCCGGTGACGGGTCATACGTCGATTCAACTCGGCGCCTCGACGCAAAGCGTGAACTGGAGCGCGCCGCCTTCGAGCGCGCCCGCATCGGCGACGTCCGTCACAAAGACCGCCAGCGTGCGCAGCGTAATGCTGCCGTGGAGCAGCGCTTCGCTCACGCTGACGCAGGAGGGCACCGGCAAGCCGTGGGCGACGATCGAAAGTCTCGCGGCCGTCGCGTTGAAGGCGCCACTCGCGGCGGGCTATCGCATCGCGAAGACCGTGACGCCGGTCGATCCGGCGGTGAAGGGCGTGCTCTCGCGCGGCGACATCGTGCGTGTGCATCTCGACATCGACGCGCAGAGCGACATGACCTGGGTCGTCGTCAACGATCCGATTCCCGCGGGCGCGACGATTCTCGGCTCCGGCCTCGGACGCGACTCCGAAGCGGCGACCCAGGGCGAGAAACAGGATCGCGGCGCGTGGCCTGCGTTCGTCGAACGCAGCTTCGATGGTTACCGCGCGTACTACGGCTATCTGCCCAAAGGCAAGCTGACCGTCGAATACACCATGCGGCTTAACAATCCCGGCACCTTCGGCTTGCCGCCCACGCGCGTCGAAGCGCTTTACGCCCCCTCGTCGTTCGGCGCGTTGCCGAATGCGCCGGTGGTGGTAAAGCCGCTTGCCGCAAAGTGATGTCATGAAACGCGCCGCCGGCTTCGTCACCGCGTGCGTTCTTTCGGCGGCGGCGCACGCGTCGCCGGGCTTCGACGACGTGCGCGCGAACTGGCGCAGTTCCGACTGGGTCCTGCTCGCCCGCGACGGCGAGCCGCTTGCCCGCACGCGCATCGACAAAAGCGCGCGGCGCGGCGACTGGGTCGCGCTCTCGAATGTATCGCCGGCATTGCGAGAAGCGATCGTCGTATCGGAGGACAAGCGCTTCTACGAACACGCGGGCGTCGACTGGCGCGGCGCGGCGGCAGCCGCGTGGGGCAATCTGTGGAACACGCGCACGCGCGGCGCATCGACGGTGACGATGCAGCTCACCGGACTCATCGAAGCCGATAAATCGGCCGGCCGGCGCTCGATCGGCGAAAAGGCCGGGCAGACGATCGGCGCGCTTTGGCTCGAACGAACCTGGCGCAAGGATCAGATTCTCGAGGCGTATCTGAATCTCGTGCCGTTCCGCGGCGAGATCGTCGGGTTGTCGGCGTTGTCGCAGACACTTTTCGGCAAGGCGCCGTCCGGGCTCGACGAACGCGAGGCCGCGCTCGCCGCTGCACTCGTGCGCGCGCCGAACGCCCCGTATGCGAAAGTCGCCGCGCGCAGTTGCGTGATCCTGCGCGATATGCACGCGCTGCACGGCGTCGCCCGAAGCGTCGATCCATGCGTCAATCTCGACAGCTACGTTCAGCTCACGCTCACGCGCACGGCCGCCGCGCCCGCCTATGCGTCAGGCGACGACGCCCTCGCGCCGCATCTCGCGCGACGTGTCGCGAGCGAGGTGCATCCGGCGGCGGGCGCACGCGTGCGCTCCACGCTCGATTCACGCCTGCAACGCTTCGCCCGCGACACGCTCGCGCGAACGCTCGCCGAACTGAACGCGCGCGCGCATCCGCGCAACGTGCACGACGCGGCGGCCATCGTGATCGACAACCGTTCGGGCGACGTGCTCGCGTGGGTCGGCTCGGCAGGCGGTTTGTCGAACGCGCCGGAGGTCGATGCCGTACTCGCCCCGCGTCAGGCGGGCTCGACGCTCAAGCCCTTCCTCTATGCGCAGGCATTCGACGAGAAGCGCCTCACCGCCGCCACGCTGCTCGACGACGCGCCACTCGATCTCGCGACCGGCGGCGGCCTCTACATACCGCAAAACTATGATCACGATTTCAAAGGCTGGGTGAGCGTGCGTACGGCCCTCGGCTCTTCGCTGAACGTGCCGGCGGTGCGCACGCTCGTGATGGTCACGCCGCATCGATTCGCGAAGACGCTGGTCGCGCTCGGCATTCCCTTGTCGCGGGCGGGCGACTACTACGGCTTCAGCCTCGCGCTCGGCAGCGCCGACGTCACATTGGCGTCGCTCGCCAACGCCTATCGCGCGCTCGCCAACGGCGGCATCGCTCGCCCCATCTTCGATCTCGCCGAACATCGGCCGACATCTGCCGCAAACCGCGTCTTCAGTCCCGAGGCGAGCTTCATCGTCACCGACATCCTCGCCGACAACAACGCGCGCACGCGCACCTTCGGCTTCGACAGCGTGCTCGCGACACGCACCTTCAGTGCCGTCAAAACGGGCACGAGCAAGGACATGCGCGACAACTGGGCGGTCGGTTTCACTTCGCGATACACCGTGGGTGTGTGGGTCGGGAACGCGGACGGCGCACCGATGTGGGACGTATCCGGTGTGACGGGCGCGGCGCCGGCGTGGAACGCCATCGTCAACTATCTGAACCGGCGATCGGATAGCCGTCCGCCGCCAGCGCCGCCGGGCGTCGTACAGACGCGCGTCACGTATCAGAACGAGATCGAACCCGCGCGCAGTGAATGGTTCGTGCGCGGCACGCAGATGAGCGCCATCGGCCTCACGGCGAATGCGTCGCAGACCGCACGCGGCACGAATGCCGATGCACGGGCGGCACGCATAGGTGCGCCCACGGACGGCACGATCTTCGCGCTCGACCCGGACATTCCGCCCGCGCGCCAGCGCGTGTTGTTCGAGCGCGCGGACAGCGGCGCGCGCCTTGCGTGGCGGCTCGACGGAAAGCCCTACGGCCACGACGCCCGCGCCGCATGGCTGCCGTGGCCGGGCCGTCACGTGCTCGAACTCATCGATGCAAAAGGCGAAATCGTCGACAAGGTCGGTTTCGAGGTTCGCGGCGCCTTCGCGAAAACGGCCTCGGCCGCGTCGAAGTGATGAAGGTCGGCAGACACCGCGACGTCATCCATCCGGCATTTTGCAACGTTAAAGATTGTGCGGAAAGCGCGGTGCGCGCGGCGGGGTCGTGCACAATGCGAACCGTTATCGTTGCGGGACCGGGTTTTTGCCCTATCCTTAACGGCATCTTTCCGACTGGCCCGAACTTATCGATTCATCCTTTCTCTCTCAAGCTGGAGTGCCGTCATGCTGAAAAAGCTGCTGATGCTGTGCATAGCGTTGATGCTGTCGATGGGTGCGGCGTTCGCCGCGGTCGATGTCAATACCGCCGACCAAGCCGCGCTGGAAGCGGTGAAAGGGCTGGGGCCGGTGAAGTCGAAGGCGATCATCGACGAGCGCACGAAAAACGGCCCGTTCAAGGACGCCGACGATCTCGCGACCCGCGTCAAGGGGCTCGGCACCAAGTCGGTGGCGACGCTGGAGCAGAACGGCCTGACAATTGGCGGCTCGTCGCTGCCGCCTACGGGCAAGACCCCGAAGCCCGCGACCACGTCGACGCAAGGCGGCAGCGCCGCGCCGAACTCGACGGTGAAGTCATCGGCGGCGGCCACCGGCGCGACGTCGCCGGCGGCCACTACGGCGCAGACCCCGGCTACGGCACCTGCCGCGCCGGCATCCGGCACGAAGGCGTCGAAGAAATCGAAGAAGGAAAGCGCGGCTGCAGAAACGGCGAGCGCTTCGGGCCCGTCCGCCGCGAGCGACGCGAAGCCCGCCAAATCGAAGCGCAGCAAGAAAGACAAGGCCGCCAGCGCCGCGGCTGCCAGTCAGTGATTCTTCGGGGAACCATGTCGAAGGAAAGTTGCCTTCGTATGACCATCGTTGAACGGCCGCTCGCGGCCGATGCCCGCGACGCCATGCCCGGTTCAAAGCCGGACGCGGCGGTGCGGGCGAACCCACCCCGCAACCTCTCGTAGTGAGACTGTCATGAGCCTACTCGATATCCTCGCCTCCTCCCTCGGCAATTCATCGCAACAACCAGGCGGCCAACAGGGCCAGTCCGGCCAGGCCGCGCTGATCGCAGCGGCGCTCGCATTCGTCAACAGCCAGCCGGGCGGCATCATGGGCCTGATCCAGCGCTTCCAGCAGCACGGCGCGGGCGATGTCGTCCAGTCGTGGATCGGCACCGGTGAGAACAAACCCATCAGCCCCGACACGCTCACCAACGTGCTCGGCCAAGACAATGTCGGCGCACTCGCGCAAAAGGCCGGCGTTTCGGGCGACCAACTCTCGGGCATGCTGGCGGCAGTGCTGCCGCATATCGTCGATCGCGCGACGCCCAATGGCGAAGTGCCGCCCGAAGGTCAGCTCGATCTGACCGGCGTGCTCGGCTCGCTCGGCGGCCTCGCCGGTCTCTTCGGCAAGAGCGAAGAGCCGAAGCAGGGTTAAGCGCGCTAATTCGGCTTGCATCGAAGGCCCCGCAGGCATCGCGCCGCGCGGGGCTTTTGCTTTTCGCACAGCGCTTTCGAGCGAGCAAAAAAGAAAAAAGGGCAACGAATCGCTTCGTTGCCCTTTTGCATGAACGGCCGCCCCGCTTGCGGGACGGCCCCATGGCGCGTCAATGCACGACGCGATCGAACACGAACTCGCCTTCCCGCACATCGACCGGAATGACGTCCTTCGGCCCGAAACGCCCGGCGAGGATGAGCTTGGCGACCGGATTCTCGATCTCCTGCTGAATCGCACGCTTGAGCGGCCGCGCGCCGAACAGCGGGTCGTAACCGACCTTGCCGATCTGCCCGAGCGCCGCATCCGACACTTCGAGTTGCATGTCGAGCTTGGCGAGACGCTCACGCAGACGCTGCAGTTGAATCCTCGCGATCGACTCGATGTTCGTGCGGTCGAGCGCATGGAACACGACGACGTCGTCGATACGGTTCAGGAACTCCGGCCGGAAGTGCAGCTTCACTTCTTCCCAGACGGCATCCTTCACCTTCTCCTGCGGCTCGCCGACCATGCCCTGAATGACTTGCGAACCAAGGTTCGACGTCATCACGATCACCGTGTTCTTGAAGTCGACGGTGCGGCCCTGGCCATCGGTCATGCGGCCATCGTCGAGCACTTGCAGCAGCACGTTGAACACGTCCGGGTGCGCCTTCTCGATCTCGTCGAGCAGAATCACGCTGTACGGCTTGCGGCGCACGGCTTCGGTCAGATAACCGCCTTCCTCGTAGCCAACATATCCCGGCGGCGCGCCGATCAAACGGGCGACGCTGTGCTTCTCCATGAACTCGCTCATGTCGATGCGGATGAGATGATCCTCCGAATCGAAAAGGAAGGCCGCGAGCGCCTTGCACAACTCGGTCTTGCCGACGCCCGTCGGCCCGAGGAACAGGAACGAGCCATACGGGCGGTTCGGATCGGACAGACCCGCGCGCGAACGGCGAATCGCATCCGCCACCGCGCCGATTGCCTCGTCCTGGCCGATGACGCGCTCATGCAGCTTGCTCTCGATCTGCAGCAGCTTCTCGCGTTCGCCCTGCATCATGCGCGACACGGGAATGCCGGTGGAACGCGACACCACTTCCGCGATTTCCTCGGCCCCGACTTGCGTGCGCAAAAGACGCGGACGCGTCGGATTGTTCTGCTCCTGCGATTCGGCCTGCGTCACCTGCTTCAGGCGCGCTTCGAGCTCGGGCAGCTTGCCGTACTGCAACTCGGCGACTTTTTCGAGCTTGCCTTCGCGCTGCAAACGCGTGATGTCCGCACGCACCTTCTCGATTTCTTCCTTCAGCTGCGCGCTGCCCTGCACTGCCGCTTTCTCGGCAGTCCAGATTTCCTCGAGATCGGAATACTCGCGGTTCAGCCGGTCGATTTCCTCTTCGATCAGTTGCAGACGCTTCTGCGACGCCTCGTCCTTCTCCTTCTTCACGGCTTCGCGCTCGATCTTCAACTGAATGAGACGGCGGTCCAGCTTATCCATCTCTTCGGGCTTCGAATCGATTTCCATCTTGATGCGCGACGCGGCTTCGTCGATCAGATCGATGGCCTTGTCCGGCAAGAAGCGGTCCGTGATATAGCGATGCGACAGTTCCGCGGCCGCGACGATAGCGGGATCGGTGATTTCGACGCCGTGGTGCAACTCGTACCTTTCCTGCAAGCCGCGCAGGATCGCGATGGTCGCTTCCACCGACGGTTCATCGACGAGCACTTTCTGGAAGCGCCGCTCGAGCGCCGCATCCTTCTCGATGTACTTGCGATATTCGTCGAGGGTGGTTGCGCCGATGCAGTGCAGCTCGCCGCGCGAGAGCGCCGGCTTGAGCATGTTGCCCGCGTCCATCGCGCCTTCGGCCTTGCCCGCGCCGACCATCGTGTGAATTTCATCGATGAAGACGATCGTCTGGCCTTCGTCCTTCGCTATGTCGTGCAGCACGGCTTTCAGGCGCTCCTCGAACTCGCCGCGATACTTCGCGCCTGCGAGCAGCGCCGCCATATCGAGCGACAGCACGCGTTTGCCCTTGAGCGTTTCCGGCACTTCGCCGTTGACGATACGCTGCGCGAGCCCTTCGACGATCGCCGTCTTGCCGACGCCCGGCTCGCCGATCAGCACCGGATTGTTCTTCGTGCGACGTTGCAGGATCTGGATCGAGCGACGAATCTCGTCATCACGGCCGATCACCGGATCGAGCTTGCCCGCGCGAGCGCGCTCGGTCAGATCGACGGTGTATTTCTTGAGCGCCTCGCGCTGGCTTTCGGCGTCCTGGCTATTGACCTGCGCGCCGCCGCGCACGGCGTTGATCGCGGCTTCGAGCGCTTTTCTCGACAGACCGTGCTGCTTCGCCAGACGGCCCGCTTCGCCCCGGTCGTCGGCCACGGCGATCAGAAACATCTCGCTCGCGATGTAGGTGTCGTTGAGTTTCTGCGCTTCCTTGTCGGCGGCATTGAGCAGGCCCGCGAGTTCGCGGCTCACTTGCACGTTGCCGTCCGTGCCCTGAACTTGCGGCAGACGGTTGATCGCTTCGTTCAGCGAGGTCTGCAGCGCCTGAACCTGCACGCCAGCATGCGAGAGCAGCGAGCGCGCCGAGCCGTCCTGCTGCGCGATGAGCGCCGCGAGCAGGTGCACCGGTTCGATGTACTGGTTATCACGACCGACCGCCAGGCTCTGCGCGTCGGAGAGCGCTTCCTGAAATTTGGTGGTGAGTTTGTCGATTCTCATTTTTTGAAAGCTCCAATTCTGAATACGACCAAAATGAGGCGCTTTTTGTCACTTTCAAGCACGCTTTGGCGCAAAAAGTGCGTTTTTTGCTCTCCGACAATGACGGCGTGCACCGTCCACACGCTCAGGATTGACTGCGGCGTTCGAGCTTTGTTCAGCGCGTGACGCGTCCGCGCGCGTCAGGACGACGCGCGGACCGGCACTAAGGCGTCCGCCGGAAGCGGCGCAATGCTGACGATGCCGAGCAGCCGCGCGAGTTCGTTCGCCGGCTGCGCGAGCTCGCCGACCGTATGCTTGTCGAGTTCGGCGAGAAAGGCGTCGCGCGCCGCCGCGAGCACGCCGCGCAGGCGGCAGTTCGGCTGGATCACGCAGCGCGGACGGGTTGCATCTTCCTGATCCGCGAAGCAACCGACGAGCGCGAAATCACTCTCGGTCTTGCGCACGATGTCACCGATCGTGAGCTCGCGCGAGCGCGACGAAAGCCGCAGGCCGCCGTTGCGGCCGCGCACCGTCTCGACCCAGCCGAGCTCGCCGAGCTGCTGGACGATCTTCATCAAGTGATTCTTCGAGATGCCGTACGCATCCGAAATCTCCTGAATCGTCGAAAGGCCCGAAGGTCGAACGCAGAGATAAAGGAGAACGCGCAGCGAATAATCGGTGTAATCGGTGAGTCGCATGATTTCGCGCGAATAGAATTGGATGAAGGCACATCGGTGATTTGACGGACCGCGCGTCTCGTCAGAAACCCTCGCGCAAGAACGTCTCTTATCGTCGCTGTTGACGTGCTACCGGCGCAGCGAACCGAGACGCATAAGATACGGACGAACGTCCATGCGTTTCGGGCAACACTCGGGCAACATTCGGACAACTCACGGCACACGTATGCCGCCCGCGCACGGAAGCACCATTTTGCGTCATCTTGATATGCTTCGTCAGCAAAATATCTGATCTACTCTCTCTTTGTTTCGCAGATCGACGATGAACACCGAACACCCGGCCACCGACGCGCCACGTGAGCGCGAACCCAGCGAAGCCAACGTCCGCGCGTTGGTGGAAGCCTTTTATCGCCGCGTCGACGACGATCCCCTGCTCGGGCCGATCTTCTCGCGCGCGCTCACGGGACGTTGGGACGAGCATCTCGCCACAATGACGACTTTCTGGTCGAGCCTCGTGCTCGGGTCGAAACAGTATCGGGGAAATGTCCAGGAAGCCCATCGTCCGATCGACGATATCGAGCCGCGCCACTTCGCGCGCTGGCTGTCGCTGTTTCTGAACACGGTCGAGTCGCGCTACGAACCGGCCGCCGCCGTGCAGTTCATGGAACCGGCGCTGCGCATCGCGCAGAGTCTGCAACTCAGCAAGTTCGGCTGGGATTATCAGATTCCCGTCGAGCAGCAGGAATTGCTCGCGGCGCTCAAGCGCCAGCGCACGGGCGGCGCCCCCGAGCCGCGCTTTCCCGAGCGTCCGGGCGCGGAGCCGTTTCCGGCGAAATTCATCGGCACGGGCGCCGACGAAAAGTAACGCCAATCAGGACGGATAGTCCTGCCAGCGCGCGAGCGCCGCATCGTCGGATTCGCGCGCGTCGACCCAGCGTTCGCCCGCTTCGGTCTTTTCCTTCTTCCAGAACGGCGCTTGCGTCTTGAGATAGTCCATCACGAAAGCGCACGATTCGAACGCCTCTGCGCGATGCACCGCCGTCGTTGCGACGAGCACGATCTGATCGAGCGGCTTCAGCTTGCCCACGCGATGCACGATGAGCACGTCCGAGCCGCGCCAGCGCTCGCGCGCCTGATCGGCGATCGCTTCGAGCGACTTCTCCGTCATGCCAGGGTAATGCTCGAGCTCCATGGTTTCGACGGCGCTGCCCTCGTTCAGATCGCGCACCGTGCCGACGAAACACGCGACCGCACCGACCTTCGGATTGTCGGCACGCAGCGCGGCGACTTCCGCGCTGATGTCGAAATCGGCTTCCTGCACGCGGACTTTGGAACGCGTCGACATGTCAGCCACCCGTGACCGGCGGAAAAAACGCAACCTCACAGCCCTCGGTGATGCGCTGCGACGGATTCGTCATCACGTGATTGCACGCCATGCGCAACGCCCGGCCTTCGGCGAGCGCCTCTTCCCACACGCCGCCGCGCAGGCGCAGCCAGGCGCGCACATCGCCGACATTCACCACCGTGTCCGGCACGCTGACCGTCTCGTTCGCGACGCCCAGCGCCTCGCGCACGCTCGCGAAAAACCTCAGTTCGACTTTCATATCAGTTCTGAAAATGGGATGAAGCGCACGATCTCGCCAGCGCTGATCGCATGATTCGGCGGATTGTCGATGAGACCGTCGCCCCAGACGGTCGATGTCAGCACGGCCGAGCTCTGGTTCTCGAAGAGATCGAGCCCGCCCGACGCGTTCACGCGCGCGCGCAGGAATTCGTTGCGACGGTCGCCTTTTTTCTGACTGAAGTCGGCGCGCATCGAGTAGACGCGCGGCGTGACCTTCTGCACGCCCGCAAGACGCAGCAGGAAGGGCCGCACGAACAGCAGGAACGTGCAGAAACTGGACACCGGATTGCCCGGCAAGCCGATGAAGAACGCCTCGCTGCCTTCATCGCCGCGCCGCACCGCGCCGAAGGCGAGCGGCTTGCCGGGTTTCATCGCGATCTGCCACATCGAAATGCGCCCTTCGGCCTCCACCGCCGGCTTCACGTGATCTTCCTCGCCGACCGACACGCCGCCGCACGTCAGGATCAGATCGTGATCGGTCGCCGCACGCCGCAGCGTCTCGCGGGTCGCGTCCAGCCGATCCGGCACGATGCCGAGATCGGTCACCTCGCAGCCGAACTTCGCAAGGAGCGCTCGCAGCGTGAAGCGGTTGGAGTTGTAGATCGCGCCGGGTTCGAGCGGCTCGCCGGGCATGCGCAGTTCGTCGCCGGTGAAGAAGATCGCGACACGCACGCGGCGCACGACATCGAGCTCTGCGCAACCGACCGACGCCGCCAGCCCGAGCGCCTGCGGCGTGAGGCGCGTGCCCGCGGGCAGGATCACCGAATCGCGCCTGATATCCGCGCCTTGCTGCGTGATCCACTCGCCCGCTGCGGGCGTCTGCGCGAACGCGATGCGCCCGTCATCCGCAACACGCGCCATTTCCTGCATGACGACGGCATCCGCGCCGGGCGGCACCGTCGCGCCGGTGAAGATGCGCGCGGCCGTGCCCGCCGCGAGCGGCTTCCCCGCGTGGCCCGCCGGAATGCGCTGGGACACCGGCAGTGCGACGGGCGCGCCTTCGTTCGCGCCGGCGAGATCGGCGGCGCGGACCGCGTAGCCGTCCATCGAGCTCGTATGCATGGGCGGGACGTCGAGCGGCGAGGTCACATCGGCGGCGAGCACGCGGTTGAGCGCGTCGAGCGTGCCGACGCGCTCGCGGCCGTCCACCTGACGCGCGGCGTCGAGCAAACGGCCGAGCGCATCGGCGGTGGCGAGCATCGGAGGACGGTTGGAAGCGGGTGGCGTGGTTGACATGGAGTTTGCTTCAGGCGCGCGAGGCGCCCCGATCGTGAAAAGGGACACGGCAATTCTGGTCAACTATTGTAGCGAGAAGGCAGGCATCGCACCTTCGGCTTCAGGGAAGCCAGTCATGCGACGCGACTGATGCCGCAAACCGTTTGAGTGCCTCAAAGCCGCCGCGGTGCGGTGATACACTCGCAGCACATCTCCCACGTCCATTTCCATGAAATTCTGTTCCGTCTGCGGCCACGAGGTCGGCCTCGCCATTCCGCCCGGCGACAACCGTGAGCGCTTCGTCTGCAACAACTGCGGCACGGTTCACTATCAAAATCCGCGTAACGTCGTAGGCACCGTCCCGGTGTGGGACGACAAGGTGCTGCTGTGCCGCCGCGCGATCGAGCCCCGCTACGGCTACTGGACCTTGCCCGCCGGCTTCATGGAAATGCAGGAGACGACGAGCGAAGGCGCCGCGCGCGAAACGCTCGAGGAAGCGGGCGCGCGCGTCGAGATCCAGAGCCTTTTCACCTTGCTCAACGTGCCGCACGTGCATCAGGTGCATCTCTTCTATCTGGCGCGGCTGCTCGATATCGAAGTCGATCCCGGCGAGGAAAGCCTGGAGGTGAAGCTCTTCGAGGAAAGCGAGATTCCGTGGGACGAGATCGCGTTTCCGACGGTCGGCCAGACGCTGCGCTTTTTCTTCGCCGACCGCGCCGCCGGCAATTTCACGCTGCACACGGGCGACATTTTCCGCACGCTGCGCGACGGCTGATCGCATCGCTCGCTGACATCACAGAACGCCACTCACCCGAGAACATGGTTCCCTGGCTCGCCGACGACGATCCTTTTCCGCCCGTCGAGCGCGCGCTCGGCGCGGCGAGCGGCGCGCCGGGCCTGCTCGCCGCAAGCGCGGACCTTTTGCCGTCACGGCTCATCGATGCCTACGGTCGCGGCATTTTCCCGTGGTATTCGGACGGCCAGCCCGTGCTGTGGTGGAGCCCCGACCCTCGCATGGTGCTCTTTCCGGCCGAGTTCAAGGTATCTGATTCGCTGCGCAAGACCTTGAAGCGCGTCGTGCGCGATCCGGTCTGGGAAATCCGCGTCGACGACGATTTTTCCGCCGTGATGCGCGCCTGCGCCGACACGCCGCGCGACGGCCAGCGCGGCACCTGGATCACCACGGACATCGTGGATGCGTACACCACATTGCACCGCGCGGGTAGCGCGCACAGCATCGAAACGTGGCACGACGGCGTGCGCGTCGGCGGGCTTTACGGCGTGTCGTTCGGGCGCATGTTCTTCGGCGAATCGATGTTTGCGCACAAGACCGATGCGTCGAAAATCGCGCTTGCGGCGCTCGTCGGACACTTGCGCCGCAATCAAATTGAGATGATAGACTGCCAGCAGAACACGTCGCATCTGGCGTCGCTGGGCGGCCGTGAGATCGCACGCCGCGCATTCGTGGCGCATCTCCGGCGGGCCACGGCGGAACCGGCGATCGGCTGGCGCTTCGACAAATCCGTCCTTCTCGACGTGCTGGCACGCTGAACGCTGCGCGCGACGCCCCGAGCGACACACGAAATGCAGCCGCCGCGCGCGCCCGAAAAGTGGAATCTACGCGCCGGTCGGCAACGACGAGACGACGCCTGCGAGAGCCGCCAACGTGACACATCCGAACGAGCTACCGCTGTCACCGCTTTCCGCGCTGCAATTCTATGCAACAGCGCCCTACCCTTGCAGTTATCTGGAAGGGCGCGTCGCGCGCTCGCAGGTCGCGACGCCGAGCCATCTGATCAACTCCGACGTCTACACCGAACTCGTCAAGGCCGGTTTCCGGCGTTCAGGCGTCTTCACCTATCGCCCGTATTGCGACGGCTGCCGCGCCTGCGTGCCGGTGCGCGTGCCGGTCGCGCGTTTCGTGCCGAACCGCTCGCAGCGGCGCGTGTGGAAGCAGCACGGCAATCTGGTGGCGAGCGTCGCGCCGCTGCACTACGACGAAGAACACTACGCGCTCTACATGCGTTATCAGTCGGCGCGGCATGCGGGCGGCGGCATGGATCGCGACAGCCGCGACCAATACGAGCAGTTCCTGCTGCAGAGCCGGATCAATTCGCGTCTCGTCGAGTTCCGCGAACCCGCCGATCCTGCGCACGCGGACACGCCCGGCGTCCTGCGCATGATCAGCATGATCGACATCCTCGGCGACGGGTTGTCATCGGTGTACACGTTCTTCGAGCCGGACATGCCGAAGACGAGCTACGGCACGTTCAACATCCTCTGGCAGATCGAGCAGGCGAAGAGCCTCGACCTGCCGCACGTCTATCTCGGCTACTGGATTCGCGAAAGCGAGAAAATGGCCTACAAGGCGAATTTCCGGCCGCTGGAAGGTCTGATCGACGGACGCTGGACGCTCCTCGATCCCGCCAGCACGCAATCCGCCGGCACGCTGCCGATGCCTGGGCGCATCCACGGTCCGAGCCAGCCGAAATAGCCGCCGGAGCAACCCGCAGAGTGCGACCGGCCCGCCGTCCAAAGCCGCTAAAATAGCGGTCTTAAAAAAATCCGCCGTCGCCGGCTTTCATTTCGTGTTCAGTTCCCTCTACCCGATCGCGCGTTCGCATCTCTTCAAGATGGACGCGGAAGATGCTCATCACCTGACGCTGCGCATGCTCGGCGCCGCCGGCCGCACCGGGCTCGCCGGCATGCTCGCGAGACGCGGCCCCGATTCGCCCCGCACTGTCATGGGCATCACGTTCCGCAACCCGGTCGGCCTGGCTGCGGGCCTGGACAAGGACGGCGCGTGCATCGACGGGCTCGCCGCGCTCGGCTTCGGCTTCATCGAAGTGGGCACCGTGACGCCGCGCGCGCAGCCGGGCAATCCGCGTCCGCGCATCTTCCGGCTGCCGGAGGCGGACGCGCTCATCAACCGGATGGGCTTCAACAACCGCGGCGTCGATCAGTTCGTCGCCAACGTGAAGGCGGCGCACTATCGCGGCGTGCTGGGCCTCAACATCGGCAAGAACGCCGATACGCCGATCGAGCGCGCCGCCGAGGATTACCTTTACTGCCTCGAGCGCGTCTATCCGTTCGCGAGCTATGTGACGATCAACATTTCGTCGCCGAACACGAAGAATCTGCGGCAGCTGCAAGGCGCGGGCGAGCTCGATTCGCTGCTGGGCGCACTGAAGGAGAAGCAGGCGCGTCTTTCCGACCTGCACGGCAAGCTCGTGCCGCTCGCGCTCAAGATCGCGCCCGACCTCGACGACGAGCAGATCAGGTCGATCGCGGGCACACTGCTCGCTCACAAGATCGACGGCGTGATCGCCACGAACACGACGCTCTCGCGCACCGCCGTGACCGGCATGAAGCACGGCGACGAAGCGGGCGGCCTGTCGGGGCGGCCAGTCTTCGACGCATCCAACGAGGTGATCCGCAAGCTGCGCGCGGAAGTCGGCACGGAGGTGCCGATCATCGGCGTGGGCGGGATTTTCTCGGGCGAGGACGCGCGCGCGAAGCTCGCGGCGGGCGCGTCGCTCGTGCAGCTTTACACGGGGCTGATTTATCGCGGTCCGGCGCTTGTCCGCGAATGCGTCGACGCGCTCGCGTGAACGAGCCGATCCCGCATATAGACATGAACAAACGGTATTACGCGGCGATTGCATTCTCACTATGATCGCCGCATCCGAAAAAACGCTGTGCCCATCAAGAGGAAAACAACACAATGAAACTGTCCACGCTCAAGAAACTCGTCGCTGCCAGCCTGATCGGCGCGGCATTCACCGCCGTCACCACCGCGGCACACGCCGACGACCTGCTCGATCAGGTCAAGCAGCGCGGCACGCTGCGCGTCGGCCTGGAAGGCACCTTCCCGCCGTTCAACTCGAAAGCGCCGAACGGCGAGCTGGTCGGCTTCGATGTCGATATCGCCAAAGCCGTCGCCGCCAAGCTCGGCGTGAAGCCCGAGTTCGTCACGACCGAATGGAGCGGCATCATCGCGGGCCTGCAGGCAGGCAAGTTCGATGTGATCGTGAACCAGGTCGGCATCACCGACGCGCGCAAGCAGACGCTCGACTTCTCGCCGGCGTACACGTATTCGAACGCGCAATTGATCCAGCGTTCGGACGACAAGCGCGAGTTCAAGACGCTCGAAGAACTGAAGGGCAAGAAGCTCGGCGTCGGACTCGGCACGAACTACATGGACATGGCGAAGTCGGTGCCGGGCATCGACGTGAAGACCTATCCGGGCGCGCCCGAGTATCTGCGTGACCTCGCCGCCGGCCGTCTCGACGCGGCGCTCAACGACCGCCTGATGCTCGCGTATCTGCTGAAGAATTCGCAGTTGGCGCTGCGCACGGGCGCGAATGTCGGCGCGGGCAATCCGTCGGGCATTCCGTTCAAGAAGGGCAATCCGAAGTTCGCGAAGGCAATCGACGACGCGATGAACCAGCTCGAAGCGGACGGCACGTTCACGAAGATTTCGGACAAGTGGTTCGGCATCGACGTGACGAAGCCCGCGAAGTAAGTCTGCGCTTCTGGCGCTTCAGGGCGGCATCGTTCGACGGTGCCGCCCTTCGCTTTTTCCTCGCCGGTTATGATGTGCCGAATCTTCTGACTCGCCACGCCGGTTCTTTCACGTTCCCCCGTCCATGTCCACGACATCCCTGCTCGTTCAATCGGCGCCCGTGCTGGCGCAAGGCGCGCTGCTGACAATCAAGTTCGCGCTCTATTCGATGTTCTTCGGCCTCATCGCGGCCGTCGTGCTGGCGTTGATGGGCATCAGCCAGAATCGCGCGCTCGTCGCGATCGGTCGCTGCTATGTGAGCGTGATGCGCGGCACGCCGCTGCTCGTGCAGATTTTCGTCATCTACTATGGCCTGCCGAGCCTCGGCATCTCGCTCGAGCCCACACCCGCGGGCGTGATCGCGCTGTCGGCGAACGTCGCCGCGTATCTGTCGGAAAGCATGCGCGGCGCGATCCTCGGCATCCACACCGGACAGTGGCTCGCGGCCTATAGCCTCGGGTTGTCGCGCACGCAGACGCTGCGCTACGTGATCGGGCCGCAGGCGCTGCGCATCGCGGTGCCGAGCTTGTCGAACAGTCTCATCAGTCTGATCAAGGACACGTCGCTCGTCTCGGTCATCACCGTGACCGAGCTGTTGCGAAGCGCGCAGGAAGTGATCGCGGCGACCTATCAGCCGCTGCCGCTCTATCTCGCGGCGGCGTTCGTCTACTGGATTCTGTGCAGCGTGCTCGAATTCGTGCAGCGGATTTTCGAACGGCGTCTCGCGCTGCCGGGACGACACTGAGCGACATCGACGAAAAAGAGCCGCTGAAAAGCGGCTCTTTCGTATCAGTCGGTCTCGAAGGGAAAGCGCAGCTTCAGATCGCGCCGCGCGGCGTCGATGATCGCGATCATGCGCATCGACATCGCGTGCGGCATCACCGGGCTTTCCGTTTCGCCCGCGCGCAGCAACTCGCAAAAATGCGCGGTTTCGTAGTTGAGGCCGCCGCCCGTGAAAGGCTCGTCGAGTTCGATCTTGCGTCCGTCGGTGTACGCAATCGTCGCGCGCGCCGGATTCCACCAGTTTTCGTGAATCGTCACCGTGCCGAGCGTGCCGCCGATGAGCGCATCGCCGCGGCCTTGCAGATCGAGGCCGCAGAACAATTGCGCGATGCCGCGTTCGTGGCGCACGTTCAGGCTCGCGAACACGTCGACGCCGGAGGCGCCGAGGCGGCCGATAGTCTGCACGTCGAGCGCCTCGCCGAGCCAGTCGACCGCAAGAAACGCCTCGTAGATACCGATGTCGAGCAGCGCGCCGCCGCCCGCTTCGAGCGAGAACGACGGGTGATCGAGCGGCACGTGCGCGATCGAGCAACCCGCGCGCACGAGCCCGATTTCGCCGATGGAATCGTGCTCCAGATGCGCGCGCAGGCGGCGATACAGCGGATAAAACGGCGGCTTCATCGCTTCCATGAAGAGCAGCTTCGCCGCGCGCGCCGCGTCGATCATGCGCTGCAGATCGCGCGCGCTCACGGCGGCGGGCTTTTCGCACAGCACGGGTTTGCCCGCCGCGAAGGCGCGCAACGCGTATTCCGGGTGACTGTCCTGCAAGGTCGCGATGTAGAGCGCGTCGACATGGTCGAGCATCGCGTCGAATTCGTCGAACGCGCGTGCATCGAATGCGTCGGCCAATGCGCGCGCCGGTTCCGCGCGGCGCGACCAGACGGCCGCGAGGCGCGCGCCATCGACATGCGCGAGGCTTTCGGCGAAGCGCCGCGCGATGCGTCCCGCGCCGACGATGCCCCAGCGTATCGTTGCTGCGTTGATGTTCGTGTCGGTCAATCCTGCCTCCATGCGCCATGTTCGTCGTGCGACGCATTGTGCCTGATTGCATCGCATGTCGAATTCGCACGGCGCGCAGACGGCAAAAAGCCGGGACATGTCCCGGCTCCATGCTTGCGGCCCGATGGTCTCCTACGTCGCGCTATTTGAGGACGTCACACTCCCGCGGACGCATTCACATTCGGCGAGGCGGGCTGACTGTTCACCCGCTCCAGCGAGAACGCGCGGCCCACTTCTTCCGCGGCCAGATCGACGAGCGCGCGCGTCGCGGATTCGGCGGCGGCGGAATCCTTCGCCTCGATCGCCTCGACGACGCTCTTCTGCGCCGCGAGCGTCGCCTCACGCACGGACTCGATGCCGTCCACGATAGGATTGACCGTCACCAGCGCGCCGCGCACGATCGCCGTCATCTGGCGAAAGAACTGGTTGCCGCTCGCCGCGACGATGCGCGTGTGCAGCACCTCGTCGGCCGCCTGATACTCCGGCTCGCCGACCTGCAGGCGCGAGAGCGTGTCGAACGCGTCGCGGATGCCGGCGATCTCGTCCGGCGTCGCCCGTGCGGCGGCCAGCGCTGCCGCGCGCGGCTCGATCAGCATTCGGAATTCGATTACATCGCGCAAAAATGTCTGATCGGGCTTGGCGCGAAATCTCCAGCTCACCACGTCCTCGTCGATGAGACGCCAGTCGCTCATCGGACGAATACGTGTGCCCGTTTTCGGCCGCACGTCCAGCATGTGCCGCGCGAGCAGCATCGAGAGCGCCTCGCGCATGACGGTGCGGCTCACGTCGAACTCCTTCGAGAGGATGTCCTGCGGTGGCAGTATCGCGCCATATTTTTGCTCGACGATGCCGGAGACCAGTCCGTCCATGACCTTCGCCACCAGCGATCGCTCTTTGTTGTCATCCATCTCGCTTCTCCCCTTCTCGCCTGTTCCGTAGCCGTATGTATGAGCGCATCGCTTTCGCTTTCCCCGGGCTGCGAAAGGCACGACGAGTTCCCGACAGGCCCATTCGTCGTGCTAGATACGTTGCGTCTTCGTTGCTTCGAATGCCAGTTGGGAAACACCTGACAGGGTAATCCCTCTGACGTCGATATTTCGTCGATTCTTACCGCTTCGCGTGTATCCGCTGCACTCGCGCCGCGCGCGCGCAGGCATTCATCAGGGAAACTGAAGAATGGCGGCGTCGCAGCGCGGCGGGTGCGTTTTTCGGTCCCTTATGTCCTCGGACCGATCATGCACTCATTTGAGCAAGCATCTCGTAGGCGTTCTGTGCGAACGCGAACGGAAGGCCGCTGGCATGGGCCTTTTGTATGATCGGACGGTTTGAACGAAAGCACCGTGGCGCGGTGCGAGCGCGGCGATTCGTCAGCCCTATGCTTAAATCGCGCCATCCGTTGCTCGAGGCCTTCGCGCATCGAGCGCGAGCCGCTGGCGCTGCATCGCTTCGCGTTCCGTGAGCGTGTGCTGATAGACCGCCATGTAGTCGCTGCTTACTCTCTCGACCGAGAGCGGCTGCAGGTTTAGCCGCGCACGCGCCGCGAACTGGCCGCGCGCCTGCCCGTCGAGCAGGAGCCAGCGCAGTTTCGCCGCCGCCTGTTCGATATCGCCTGCGGGCACGAGCACGCCTGCCGCACCGTCGTCGAGCATTTCCGGAATGCCGCCCACGCGTGTCGCGACGATCGCGCAGCCCGCCTCGCGCGCCTCGGCGATCACGAGCGGCCCCGGATCCTGACGCGACAGGAGCGCGAAAATATCCGCGCTCGCGAAATAGGGCCGCGGATCGGCGACAAAGCCGGCGAAGTGCGTGATCTCCGCGATGCCGAGCTCTGCCGCGAGTGCTTCCATCGATGCTCGCTCGGGGCCATCGCCGACGAGATACAGATGCGGCTCGGCCATGAACTCCCGCTCGCTCTCCGACTGCTCGCGCACGAGCGCGAACGCTTGCAGCAGATCCGCGATGCCTTTCCTGCGATACATGCCCGCCACGCAGACGATGTTCGGATGCCTAAGGCGCAGCGGCTTCGCGGCGGGCCGGCACACGAGGCGCGGCGCGCCCACGGCGCCGTTGAGCACGATCGACATGCGCCCGGGATCGATGCCGCGCGCCTCCAGATCCAGCGCGAGCGCGCGGCTCACGGCGACCATGCGATCGCCCGCGCGCACGAGCGATGCGCTTTTCTGCAGTTCATGATGAACCGTCGTCACGAGCGCGAAACGGCGCCGCATGCTGGAAAAACGCGAGATGAGCGCACCGGTCATCATGTGCGCATGCACGATGTCGGGATCGAAACGATCGATGAGACGATTGAAGCCCGCGATCATTGACGGCACGCGCCAGGGCTGCCGCGATTGCTGCAGCGGAATATGCAGGATGCCGTGACGGCGCAGGAGCGGCTCGAACCCGCCGCCGGACGACGCGATCACGACATCCTGACCCATGCTCGCCTGCATGCAGGCGAGATCGACCATCATGTTGACGGTGCCGTTGCCGATCGTCTGCGCGTGATTGGCGAGATGGACTATTCGCATGAGATAGGCTGTTTTTGCGCTCGCCGGCGCTGGCCGGCTGCGTCGATCTTATTGTTTCGAGGACACGCTTGGTTATTGCGCCGCTATTTCGTCGCTATTGCGCCTTCCTTGCCTCGATGCCCGGATGGTCTACGCCTTCGATGCCGCCGACTGGTGCGTTCCTTTGCGTCGCTCGTGGCGCTTACAGCAACTCGTACGTGGTGGCGCGCTCGCTCGGCGCGAACCGCGCCTTGCCCGTGCCGGACGTCTCGCGCGGCTGACGGCTCTTTCTCGTCAGACCGATGTAGGGCATGCCATGCTCGAGGAACGGGCCTTCGGTCTTGCGAAAGCCGAACGCCTCATAGAAGCCTCGCAGACTCACGGGCGCGCTCAGGCGCACGCCGCGGCCGGGCCAGCGCTCGGCGGCCACCGCCAGCACGCGTTCGATCAGAGCGTGCGCGGTGCCATCGCCACGACGCAGCGGGCTCGTCAAGATCTTGTCCACCACGACCTCTGGATCTTCCGCATCGCCTTCGTGAATGCGTGCATAGGCGAGCACGGGCATCGAGCGGCTCATGTCTTCGGCGGCGAATACATGCGTACCGGTTTCGTCGCGGCCATCCGGATCGAGATGGACATGCGACTGTTCGACGACGAACACCGCACTGCGCGCGCGCAAAATCAAATAAAGCTCACGCGCAGTGAGTTGTTCGAAATCCAGGGTTTTCCAGTTCATCGATTATCTCCATGCTTTACCGGTAATTGCCGGCGTTACGACGATTGAACGTTACGTGCCGGCCCGCCCGGAATCAGTGCGCCATCGCACCGACCCACGCCTCGCGCGCCTTTCAAATAAGCTCGACCACACGCAAAAAGGCGTCCCGGGGAAAAAGACGCCTGCCCGACGATCGACACGACCACGCAACAGCCCTTCGATGCGGGCGGCCGCGCGCGTTCGCATGGCGTCGATAGCGCTCGCGTAATACGGCACCTTCATGGGAAAATCACAATGCATACCGCCATCGAACGCGACAGAGACGCACAACGAAAAGGACACTCGCTCGGACGCGCACGCGGTATCGAACGCCGGCCCTGCCGGCCCGAGGTCACGGCATGAGCGCGTTCCATACGAGCGGTGTGACGGATTCAGGCGCAAGTCGTTCCCGCGTCGTATCGCTCGATCCTTTACGCATGCGTGCGCGGCGCCATCATGCGCATGCGCTGCATCGCGGCGAGCGCATCTGGCGCGAGGCCGTCGCGCCCGTCGATCTGTGGATTGAAATCCTGCACGGCAACGGGCTCGAACCGCGCGCCGCGCTGGCCTTCACCGTTGCTCAGGACTTCGAAGCCGATCAGTTCACGCTCGGCAAGCTGCCGCTGGACGACATCGAAACGCTCTATGGCCTGCAAGTGCAGGAGCTTTCCGTGTTCGATTCGCTCGAAGAGCGCGCACTCGTGCAGACGCGCCGCGCGAACAT
This sequence comes from Caballeronia sp. INML2, assembly GCF_023631365.1. Taxonomy (NCBI): domain Bacteria; kingdom Pseudomonadati; phylum Pseudomonadota; class Betaproteobacteria; order Burkholderiales; family Burkholderiaceae; genus Caballeronia; species Caballeronia sp. INML2. The sequence goes on from NZ_JALQDH010000022.1 coordinate 81,906, forward strand.
CGTGCTCGTCGAAGTGGATGCGTTCTTTTTGCCCGACATGCGCACGGCGTCGTATCACCGCGAACATGCGAAAACGACCATCGGCATCGATGTGATCGATCCCGACGCGCGGCGTCTCGGCTACTTTCATCACACGGGTTATCACCTGCTCGACGGTGACGATTACGACGGCGTACTGCGTTCTCAGGCGACGCCGCAGCCCGCACTCTTTCCGCACGTCGAATTCGTCAAGCGGGTACGGGAACCGGTGTGCGGCACGCCGCTCGCCGAGGCCTCCGCCGACGCGCTGTGCGCGCATCTGTTACGGCGTCCGATGCACAACCCCATCGCGCGCTGGCGCGCTGCCTTTCCCGAGCATGTCGATACGATGATCGCGCGCGGCGAATCGTACGCGCGCCTTTACGCGTTCAATGTGATGAGACCGCTTGGGGCCAACTTCGAATTGCTCGCGCATTACCTGCAATGGATGCGCGAACAAGGCTTCGACATTCCCGTTCAGACGCACGCGGGCGCACGAAAGATCGCAAGCGAAACGATGGTCATGCAATGCCGGCTCGCGCGTGCGCTGTCGCGCGGACGTCACGAGCTTTGCGAGGCATCGTTCGACGCCATCGAGGACGCGTATGAACGCGTTATTCCTCCGCTCGCGAATATCGTGTGTTGACCGAATGCGGGCGCAATCGCATTACGCGCCGATTTGTATAAGCAAACGCTTGCCGCTTAAACATATTCGAACCGCTAATTCAAGGGGTTTTTCACTCGCTTACCTGAATTGTGAAGTCGGTTCGTGACGTCGTTATGTCTTCACTGCAATTCGGGCGATGGGCTTTTTGCATGCTTAAATCGGTGCCGCATGAAATTGTCCGCGATGAAACATTTCCGGGCACCGCGCCTCGCATGGTCCAGATGTATCTCAAAGTATCGATCCGACGAAATGCGCGCAAACGTTTGACGAAGAAACGCCGTCGCTCGCGGCGCCTGACAGGTTAGCGCAAGCCCTGTGTGAGCCATTCCGCGTGCGGTTGAGCGCTCGGTGCGCGTGCACATGCGAGTCCCCGCGCAGCGGTTTTTCACTTCGTGCAAGCGACGCATCCTTTCCGCTTCATGAAGCGCCTCGCGGCAGACTTTTCCGATCGCCCGCGATGCCCCGTCTGGCAAGGCTCCGGGGACAATCGAGCGCTGGCGAAAATGCCGGGCGTTAGCAAGCCCGCAAGGGCGATGGAACATGAATGAATCATTTTCAATTGTCCCTACGAAAGAAGGTGTGCTGTCGAGGGGATGTCGACCTGTGAGGCCTGTCGCACGGTGATTGCAAAACCCTGAACCGCCAAACGGGGGGATTGCGCTGATGAAACGTATCGGTGCCCGCGCCCATTCCTAAGACCACCGATGTTCAAGACTGAAACAAAAACGCCGCGCTGCGCTGCAATACAAAAACTGCCTTATTTATGAGGCCCCGCCAGCATTGCGATTGCGCGCATTGGCACGGTCCTCGCTAATAGAGTCGCGCAACCCGAAAAAACGCGAAACAACAAATTCAATCCACGCGTGAACGGGCGGCTACGGGGCTGGCGAGATGCTTCATCGACGGGTTCGCTACGAGACCACAGTCGAAAACGATCACGCCAGTAAATAAAAACTGAAGCGCAACGCGCGAAGTTACGAGAGAGAACAAATCATGCTGACCCTCCAGTCCGACCTGCACGGCAACCATCTGCTTGGCGCACTTCCGGCCCACGAATGGCAGGCGCTCACGCCGCATCTCGAACTCGTGCAACTGCGCACCGAGCAACTGCTGTGCGACTCGGGCCAACGTATTCACCACGTTTATTTCCCGACGACGGCGATCATCTCGCTGCTGCATACGATGGAAGACGGCGGCTCGGTCGAGATCGCCGCGGTGGGCCGCGAAGGCATGACGGGCGTGCCCGTGCTGACGGGGGGCGAAACGATGCCGACGCGCGTGCAGGTGCAGTGCCCGGGCTTCGCCTATCGCATGAGCGCGCAGGCCCTGCGCGAACAGTTCGGCCGCTCGGACTTCCTGCGCCGCCTGATGCTGCTCTATATGCAAGCGCTTCTCACGCAGGTCGCGCAGACGGCCGCGTGCAACCGGCATCACTCGTTGAACAAGCAACTTTGCCGCTGGCTGCTGATCGAAATCGATCGCACCGCGTCCAACGAGCTGCAAGTCACGCAGCAACTGATCGCCGACATGCTCGGCGTGCGCCGCGAAGGCGTAACCGAAGCGGCCGGCAAGCTTCACGACGCGGGTCTCATTCATCACAGCCGCGGCTGCATCAAGGTCGTGGATCGCGAGGGACTCGAAGCCCGCGCCTGCGAGTGCTATGGGCTCGTCAAGCGAGAGTTCGACCGACTGCTCCCGCGTCTTCGTGCAACCGAGGCGGCCTCTGCCTCCAGTGTTTAACGGCTTGGATTAATGCAAGAAAAAAATCACGACTTGTTTTCATGGCTGGCACGTTGTCTTGATGTCTGTCTCATCATCGCGGGCGGATTGATCGCGCATGACGTACGCTTTTCCTCGCTCGATTTCAGCGATATCGAAAGGCTTCTGATCGCGTTCAACTCCGCACTCGCTCTTCTGCTTTTCCCGGCTTTCGGCGTGTACGAGACCTGGCGCGGCAAGCCGTTCGCCATGATGCTGGCGCGCGTCACGCTGGCGTGGATGGCGGTGGTCGCCGCGGGCCTTCTGCTCGCGTTCACGCTGCATCGCATGGATACCGTGTCGCGGCTGTGGTTCGCGTATTCCACGCTCATTTCCGGCGCGCTCATCATCGCGGCGAAACTGCTGGCGTATTCAGCCTTGCGCCTGATGCGCGGGCGCGGCCTGAACCAGCGCACCGTGGCGATCGTCGGCGCGCAAGGCTTCTCGCGCACCTTGCTCGCGCATCTGTGCAGCACGCCCGAGCAGGGCTTCACGCCCGTGTGCGTGCTGGACACGACCGGGGACGCGGAACTGCATGCGACCGGCGCAGGCGGCGTGAACGCCCCGACGACGGCAATCGGCATGGGAGGCAATCGTTTGCCCGTGCTGAACGACTTCGACGATCTCGTGGACAAAGTGCGCGCCGAAGGCATCGACGAAGTGTGGCTCGCGCTGCCGCTGTCGCAGGAGCACACGATCTACCGGTTCGTGCACGCGCTGCGGCACGACTTCGTGAATCTGCGGCTGATTCCGGATACGCGCAGCATCTCGCTCTTCAATCATTCGATGACGGATGTCGCCGGACTCGCGACCATCGACCTGACGGCGTCGCCCGTCAATTCGTTGCAGATGTGGCCGAAGATGCTCTTCGACCGCCTCTTCGCGGCGACGGCGCTCCTCGCGCTGTCCCCTCTGCTGATTGCGATCGCGATCGCCGTGAAGACGACGTCGAAGGGTCCGGTGTTCTTCACGCAACATCGCAAGGGCGCGGACGGACGGCCGTTTCGTATCTACAAATTCCGCTCGATGGGCGTGCATCGGGAGCACAAGGGTCACGTGACGCAGGCGACGCGCAACGATCCGCGTGTGACGAAGGTCGGCGCGATTCTGCGGCGCACGAGTCTCGACGAGCTGCCGCAGTTCCTGAATGTGCTGTTCGGGCACATGTCGGTCGTCGGTCCGCGCCCGCACGCGCTCGAGCACGACGATCTCTACAAGGACCTCGTCTACGGCTACATGTTCCGCTACCGCATCAAGCCTGGCATCACGGGTTGGGCGCAAGTGAACGGCTATCGCGGCGCGACGGAAAAAGTGGAGCAGATGCAGAGCCGCGTGAAGTTCGACCTCTTCTACATCCAGAACTGGTCGTTCTGGTTCGACATCAAGATCGTCGCGATGACGATGTTCAAGGGATTCATCGGACGCAACGCGTACTGATCGATTCAGCAGCAGAAAGCGCGGCACGCCCACGTCGGGCTGCCGCGCTTTTTGTCTTTACTTGTAGTCGATCCGCTCGACGCCCGTTTCGGTGCCGAGCAGACAGATGTCCGCGCCGCGCGCGGCGAACAGCCCGACCGTGACGACGCCGGGCCACGCATTGATCCGTGCTTCGAGCGCGCGCGGATCGGTGATCGACAGGCCCTTCACGTCGATGATTTCGTTGCCGTTGTCGGTGATGAACGGCGAGCCGTCCTTCGTCACACGCACGATCGGCACGCCGCCGAGCGCCGCGAGCTTGCGGCCGATCGCGGTGCGGGCCATCGGCACGACTTCCACGGGCAGCGGGAACGTGCCCATCACCGGCACGCGCTTGCTCGAATCGGCGATGCACACGAACACGTCCGCCACGGACGCGACGATTTTCTCGCGTGTGAGCGCGCCGCCGCCGCCCTTGATCATCGCGCCGCTCGCGTCGATTTCATCGGCACCGTCGACGTAGATCGAGAGCGTCTCGATGTCGTTCAGATCGAACACCTTGAAGCCGTGCGATTCCAGTCGCGCAGTCGTCGCGAGCGAACTCGACACCGCGCCGCGATAACGCGCCTTCGACTTCGCGATGGCGTCGATGAAACAGTTGGCCGTCGATCCGGTGCCGACGCCGACGATCGCGCCTTCCGGCACGTTCGCGTTCACGTAGTCGGCTGCGGCCTGGCCGACGAGTTGCTTGAGTTCGTCTTGAGTCATGGGAGCGGTGCTGCTTATCGGTGAAAAACGGAATTTTATCGGAGCGCGCGAGGCGCATCCTCCGATCATGCCATCGCGCGCAGGAAGCCGAGCGGATCGTGCGAGCGCGCGACCGATGCGATGAACGCGAACACGATAATCGCCAGAACGCCATACACGGCGCGCGCGCCCTTCGTGCGACCGCGCTTGAGCGCAAACGTGCCGAGCACGACATAGACGACGAGGCCCGCGATTTTTGCGCCGAGCCACGCGGCGTTCGCGGAGAAGCCGATGATCGCGACCAGCGCGATGGCGCTTGCGAGCAACAGCGTGTCGACGATGTGCGGGAGGATTTTCGTCGCGCGCGTCGTGAGGAGCCGCGAATTCGTCAGCATCCAGATCCAGCGCAGCACGAAACCGGCGATGGACACGCCCGCGCAGATCATGTGGAGCGCGCGCAGCGGCAGAAAATAGTCGCTCATCGGGCTTCCTTTTAGTTGGAGAAGTACTTGTCGAGCAAGGCTTGGGCGATGGCGTCGCTTTCCGCGTCCGCATTGCCCGCGTAGTCCGACGGACGGAAGTGCATCTGGAAGGCGCTGAAAACGCGGCGTGTCTTCTCGTCAAGCACGCCGTCGGTCGCGATGTCGTAACCGTAGCGCTTCAGCTTTTCCTGCAGCGCGCGCACGTCGCTCGGCGCTTTGGGATCGCGTCCGGCGAGATGTGCGGCCACGGTTGCGTCGTCGGGCCATGCGCCCACGCCGGCATCGTATAGCGCTCGCCACGGAAAAAGCGGGCCCGGGTCGATCTTGCGTTGGGGTGCGATATCGCTATGGCCGACGACTCGCGTCGGCGGGATCCGGCAGCGCGCGACGATATCGCGCGAGAGTTTGATGAGCGCGTCGATCTGCTCGGGCGGATACGGCTGCCACTTGCGGTCGCCGCCTTGTTCACCGATAGGCCCGAGGTTCACATTCTCGATGCCGATCGAGGAAGCGTTCAGTTCCGTCGCGCCTTGCCAGGAACTCACGCCGGCGTGCCAGGCGCGCTTGTCTTCGGGCACCAGCTGATAGACGACAGGCTCGCCCTTTTCGATGCGGGGGGCGTCGGGGACCACGTAATGCACGCTGACCTGATCGCCCGTGAGCACCGCGAGCGATCGTGTCTCGTCGATCTCCGTGTAGTGCATCACGAGGAAACGGACGCGGGAGTCGGCGTTTTTGGCGTGATACCGGGTGTCGGCGATGTAGGTGCCGCGGTCGATCTGGGTGGTGGTGCAGGCGGTGAGGATGCACATCGATATCGATGCGGCTAAGCCGAGCGCTTTTCTTATGCCTATCACGATTGCCCTTCCCGGATCGATCGCACGTGCATCCAGTGAATCTGCAGCGCTTCGCGACTTGGTCGTTGCTGAGGATGCTTCGGCAAACGAAGCAAACGTCCTTCGAGCGAGGCGTATTCGCTTTCTCGCAGCGCTGGAGCGATCGACACTTCGTGAGTCAACGGATCGATCGCGATCAACGCGCGGTCGTAGAGTGTGTGCAAGTCGGCGCGCAGCAAGAGTCCATTTCGGACGTCGTTGGTTTCCGGGCCCATGTAGCCGCAGATGTGAGCGGCTTCGAGAACCTGTGGGACATCGCAGCCCGTTAGCGCGCAACGCTGTTCATAGGCATTGAGCAAGGCCTTGCGGAACGCGGGCTGCCCTTGACGCATGACGATGGCGGAGAGTGTCTTTTTGCGGGCATCTTCGATACTCGAGGGATTGAAAGCTCCGCTTGCTTCGACTTGCGCCCCCGCCTCGGTTTCGGCCTTGATTTCGGCCTGCGCGGGCCTCTCGGCTTCGCGCCGCAACGTGAAACTCGTGGGCATCGAGCCTTGGTGCGAGACGTATTCGAAGGAACCTTCGTACTTGAATCCAGCGCCCGGGTACTCGTACTTTCTCGTGCGATAAAACAGCAGAAGCTCGATGCCACGAAGCCGATGTTCGACGATCAACGAGTCTGAACGTCCAGCGTTCTGCCCTTGCCAGTGCAGGACGTCGCCTTCGAGCTTATCGACATACTGAACACGGTCCGGCGTTTTCGTCTCGGTGACGAACAGCAGAACCGAATCGAAACCCGCTGGGCGGAACACGCCCGTATTGATCGTCGCGTCCTGGGTATCGAGAACACCCTTCAACTGCTCGCGCGTGTACACGCTTTTTGCGGCGAGCAGATCACTAAGTCGGTTTAACGCCATGACTGATGTTCGAAGCTTCGAATTGCCGATGTGACTAGTGGACGCCGGCCGTTACTTCTTCACCTGCCTCTGCCTCACCGCCTCGAACAAGCAAACCCCGCTCGCCACCGACACATTCAAACTCTCGACCGTCCCCGCCATCGGGATATTCATGACCTCGTCGCACGTCTCGCGCGTGAGCCTGCGCATACCCTCGCCTTCCGCGCCAACGACGATCGCCACCGGGCCGTCCAGCTTCGTCTCATAGAGCGAAGCCGTCGCCTCGCCCGCCGTTCCGATCACCCACACGCCCGCGTCCTTGAGCTCGCGCAGGGCGCGCGCCAGATTCGTCACGGTGATGTACGGCACGCTCTCGGCCGCCCCACTCGCCACCTTTGCCGCCGTCGCGTTCAACCCGGCGGAGCGGTCGCGCGGCGCGATCACCGCATGCGCGCCGGCCGCATCCGCGACGCGCAGGCACGCGCCGAGGTTATGCGGATCGGTGACGCCGTCGAGCACCAGCAGCAACGGCGTGCCCGAGATGCCGTCGAGCAGTTCCGCCAGGTTCTGCGCGAGCGGAAGATCGTTCGCGCGCGCGACGATGCCCTGATGCTGGATGTTGCCCGCGAGCCCCCACAGGCGCGATTCGTCCGCCGCGATCAGCCGCACGCCCGCTTCCTTCGCGGTCCGCAGAAAGTCCTGCATGCGCCGGTCCTTGCGTGTGGGGTCGTACAGCACCTCCTCGATCGAGGATGCGTCCGCGCGCAAACGTGCGGTCACTGCGTGAAATCCGTATAGAACCTTGAGACGTGACATGACTGATTCGAACCTTCGGTGAAAACTTGAAAAGCACGACGCGGTCCGAAGCACGAAGCATCGGACCGCGCGTATTCGATGGCGACAGTATTGCGCCCCGCCCTAACGCTTCTTGCGCGCCGGCCGCCCCTGCGGCGCCGACTTCGACGCCGCACCGCGTTTCTTCGCCGCGCCAGCGCGCGGGTTTGTTGAAATCGGCGCACCCTTTTTCGTGCCGCCACGGGCGCGCGTGCCCGGCAGGTCGTCGTCGCCGAACGGGCGGATACGCGGTCCCGCCCCGCCATTGCCGACGTTCGCGGTCTCGCCCGCAACCACCGGCGGACGCGGCGCCGGCGGCTTCACCGGCGTATCGCGGACGAGCCGGAAATCGATCTTGCGCGCATCGAGATCGACGCGGCCCACCTGCACACGCACGCGATCCGACATCCGGTAGCGGATGCCCGTGCGCTCGCCGCGCAGTTCGTTCTTGATCTCGTCGTACTGGAAATAATCCGAGCCGAGTTCGGTCACGTGCACGAGACCTTCGATGAAAAGGGAATCCAGCTGCACGAAGATGCCGAACGACGTCACGCCGTTCACCATGCCGCCGTATTCCTCGCCGAGCTTGTCGCGCATGAAGTAGCACTTGAGCCACGCCTCGACATCGCGCGAGGCTTCATCGGCGCGGCGTTCGTTCGACGAGCAATGCAGACCGAGCTCCTCCCAGATCGCGACGCTGTTGCGCGCGCGGCCTCGCGCGGTGTCGTCGGCTTTCTGCATCTCGCGCGCCGCTTTGGTGAGGCCGGTGCTCAGCGATACATCGTGACCGATGTCCGGCAGATACTTCTTGCCCTGCAAAATCGCGTAGATCGCGCGATGTGTGAGCAGGTCGGGATAGCGTCGAATCGGGCTCGTGAAGTGCGCGTACGCCTCATACGCGAGTCCGAAATGGCCGATATTGTCCGGGCTGTACACGGCTTGCTGCATCGAGCGCAATACCATCGATTGCAGCATCTGGGCATCGGGCCGGTCGCGGATCTGTGCGATCAGCGCGGCGTAATCGCTCGCGTGGGGCTTGGCGCCGCCGGTCAGCGTGAGGCCGACGCCGCGCAGGAACGTGCGCAGATTCTCCAGCTTCTCTTCCGTCGGCCCGGCATGCACGCGATACAAACCCGGATGCTTGTTGCGCTTCAGGAAGTCGGCCGCGCAGACGTTCGCGGCCAGCATGCATTCCTCGATCAGCCGATGCGCGTCGTTGCGATGACGCGGCACGATCTGCTCGATCTTGCCCTGCGAGTTCACGACGATGTAGGTCTCGGTCGTATCGAAATCGATCGCGCCGCGTTTCTGGCGCGCGGCATGCAGCGACTTGTACACGCCGTAGAGATCCTGCAACTGCGGCAGGATATCGGCGCGCTTCGCCGCTTCCGGACCCTTCGTATTGGTGAGCACGGCCGCGACTTCGGTGTACGTAAGACGCGCCGCCGAATGCATCACGCCCGGATAGAACTGATACGCCTTGATTTCGCCGCGCGCCGTGATGACCATATCGCACACGAGCACGCAGCGGTCGACATTCGGATTTAGCGAACACAGTCCGTTCGACAGCTTTTCCGGCAGCATCGGAATCACGCGGCGCGGGAAGTACACCGACGTGCTGCGATCGAGCGCATCGACGTCGAGCGGCTCGCCGGGCCGCACATAATGCGACACGTCCGCGATCGCGACCAGCAGGCGGAATCCCTGACCGCGCCCGACCGCCACCGGCTCGCAATAGACGGCGTCGTCGAAGTCGCGCGCGTCCTCGCCATCGATGGTGACGAGCGGCACGTCGCGCAGATCGACGCGATGGCGGATATCCACCGGGCGCACTTCGTCGGGCAGCTTGGCGGCCGAGCTCAGCGCGGCGTCACTGAACTCATGCGGCACGCCGTATTTGCGCACCGCGATCTCGATCTCCATGCCGGGATCGTCGATATCGCCGATCACTTCGGCCACGCGCCCGAGCGGCTGCGAGTGACGGCTCGGGAAATCCGTCAGATCGACGGACACCACTTGTCCGACCTTCGCCTTCTTCGGATTTTGCGTGATGAGGATGTCGTGACCGATGCGCTTGTCTTCCGGCACCAGAATGAGCGCGCCGTTCTCGTTGACGAGGCGTCCGATGATGCGCTTGTTCGCGCGATCGGTCACCTCGACGATATGCCCTTCCGGCCGCCCGCGCCGGTCATATCCGACGATGCGCGCGAGCACGCGGTCGTTGTGCATGACCTTCTGCATTTCGCCGTTGGGCAAGAACAGATCGTCCTGACCGTCGTCGCGGATCAGGAAGCCGAAGCCGTCGCGATGTCCTTGTACGCGGCCCGCCACAAAATTCGACGGATGCGTGAGTTGATAGTGGCCGCGCTTGTCGAGGCGGATTTGCCCGTCGCGTTCCATTGCCGCCAGTCGCTTGAAAAATCCTTCGCGCTCCTGGCGCTTGATCGACAGTGCCTCGGCAATGTCGTTCGCGGCATGCGGTGTCTCGCTCGTGCGCAGCACGCCGAGAATTTCTTCGCGGCTCGGAATCGGATACGGATATTTGCTCAAGGGCGTAGTCGTGATTTTTCTCGTTGGACGGGACTTTTGCGGTGCTTTGCAACCAATAATGCGGTCATCGTTGCGGGTCATTCTAACACCCGTCTTTTCAGCCTCACGGGGCTGGCAAGCCGATACGGCGCGCCCGGCGCGTCGTTACGCGCATTGTTACGAAACGCTTGACAGGCACATTGGGGTCGCTATAATGGCGTTCTTTGCTGGACGCAAAGCAAATTTTGCAGCACACGCACCCTTGCCCAGGTGGCGGAATTGGTAGACGCACTAGGTTCAGGTCCTAGCGGTGGCAACACCGTGGAGGTTCGAGTCCTCTCTTGGGCACCAAGGTCCCTCTTTTGCGATACGCTGATTCAAGCGCATCGCACGCAAAAGCCCCACGCATCGTCGTGGGGTTTTTTGTTTCCCCGCCTTCATTTTCTATTCGATTTTCTTTCGTTTCTGATTCGGCTCTCTCCATACCGAATTGAAACTGAATCGAATCCGTATTCTCCGATTCATATCGCTCACGCGCGAACGCGGATTCGCCCGCTCGCTTAAGCAATCGATTAATCGACGGCGTACACTCGCACGGACGAAACCCCGCAACGCCCAGTCCACGCGCCTGCGGCCGTTTCGCTAATTGCTAAAACCGCACAAGCAACCCTCGCCAATCGATTATCGAATCGGAGAAACTGGCAATGAGCTGGACGCGCGAACAAAGAAACGTGACGATTGCCGCCTATTTGGGCTGGACCCTCGACGCATTCGATTTCTTTCTGATGGTCTTCGTATTGAAGGATATTGCCGCGGAATTCAATACGAAGATCCCGGACGTCGCCTTCGCGATCACGCTCACGCTGGCGATGCGCCCGCTGGGCGCCCTGCTCTTCGGCCGGCTCGCGGACAAATTCGGCCGCCGCCCTACGCTGATGATCAACATCGCGTGCTACTCGCTGCTCGAGTTGCTTTCCGGCCTCTCCCCGAATCTCACGACGCTGCTCATCCTGCGCGCACTCTTCGGCATCGCGATGGGCGGTGAGTGGGGCGTCGGATCGGCACTGACGATGGAAACCGTGCCGACCGCCGCACGCGGCGTCGTTTCGGGGCTTTTGCAGGCGGGCTATCCGAGCGGCTATTTGCTTGCGTCGATCGCTTTCGGCGTGGTGTACCCGTTCGTCGGGTGGCGCGGGATGTTCTTCATCGGCGTCGCGCCTGCCCTGCTCGTGATGTACGTGCGTGCGCACGTGCCTGAATCGCCGGCGTGGCGTGCGATGGAAAAGCGCCCGCGCCCCGGCCTCATCGCCACGCTCAAGCAAAACTGGACGCTCTCGCTCTACGCGATCGTGCTGATGACCGCGTTCAATTTCTTCTCGCACGGCACGCAGGATCTTTATCCGACCTTTCTGCGCGAGCAGCATCATTTCGATCCGCATACCGTGTCGCTCATTACGATCACGCTGAATGTCGGCGCGATCGTCGGCGGGCTGTTTTTCGGGGCGCTGTCTGAGAAGATCGGCCGGCGAGTGACGATTTTCATCGCCGCGTTGATCGCGTTGCCGGTGCTGTATCTGTGGGCATTCTCGACGACGCCTCTCATGCTCGCGATCGGCGCGTTCCTCATGCAGATCTCGGTGCAAGGCGCGTGGGGCGTGATTCCGGTCCATTTGAACGAAATCTCGCCCGATGAGATTCGCGCGACCTTCCCGGGACTCGTGTACCAGCTCGGCAACTTGCTCGCGGCGGTGAACGCGACGATGCAGGCGTCGCTCGCCGCATCGCACGGCAACAACTACGGCATGGCGATGGCGATCGTCGCGGGCGTCGTCGCCGTGGTGATCGCGGCGCTGATTTTCTTCAGCCACGAGCGCAGAGGCATCGATATGACGCGCTCCGCGCGCGAAGCAGGCGCCACGGGATAGCCGTGCCCAACGGAGACTGCCTCGCATTGCGCGGGGGCGACGCATTCAACCGCGCGATTCGGAATGCAATCCCGTGGTGCCACGCTCATGAACGCGAGGTGCCGGAAAGGCGAGCATCCGCAACAGGGAATTCGTATTCCGCGGACGCAGCGCAACGACGCCTTGCAGTCCCTTTCGATACCGGTAGACCGTCGCCTCCGACACGTTCACGCCGCGCGAAACCGCCGCGACCGACGCGCCGTGCTGCAACAGCGCCAGCGCCTGAAATTTCCGTTTGGGATCGATCCGTCCTCCGGCGGCGGCGCTCGGTGATACTTCGATCACGCGAATATCCTTGTGCAGCATTTCGAGCGCGGCCCCCTCCAGCGACGTGGAGCGATAAGCATAGCCACCATCTTCGTTGCCGAACACATAAAGCCTGTTGTCGTAGATGTAGCTTTGGTCGATCGCCGCGATCTCTCGAAATAGCGAGTTGATTTTTAGCTCCACCGGGTAAACACATTTGTTTAGGAACACTTATTCTCCTGTTGCTGCTTGTTCAGGGCAGGTGATTGCTGCCTACAGGAGGAGTTCTGTAGTTTTGCGATCGTCGTGAGCGGGTCTGCCAACTCACTCACGACATGTCCTACGGGTCCCGGCTCCGCGCTAGCGGACCCGGGATCGACACCACGCGCGCGCCCCGACCGGCCAGATCGTCGCGCGCCCACTGTTACCCGTTTCCATCGGCCGCCAGCAGACGAATGAGTCGCAATCGCTTGTTTCGATCGATGATGCCGGCAACGCATTGCCAGACTTCGAGCAGCCAGTTCATCGTCGCTTCGGCCATTCCGAGTTCGCGCCTGATAGCCGACGCGGGCACATTGCGGTCCAGAAAAACCAGCGCCAGATACGTCGCCAGTTGTGTCGGTTCGCCTCTGATATCCCGATAGAGGCCACCTCCCTTGCATTCGCTCGACTCCCGTATGCTCATGATCATCTCCATGTCCAGCGGGACGTGCACATAGCTCACTTCCCCGTCGGAGCGCATCAGCATGTAAAGCAAGTCACCCAGAATAAGAACCCAGTCTGAAATATCGAGTTCTTCAGGTATCGCGCCGATGTTTAGCCTGACTAATTGATCCCACGTCTCCATTTATGAATATGCTCCCGTGGCCACCATGCGCGTGGCAGGTGGTCGCAACAGAGCCCGGCGTTGTGACCTGCTGTGGCTTATCCCCCAAGATTCGCCCACAGCGCCCTTTGACGCTCCCGCTTCGGCGGGGAGTCAAGAAAAGTTCCCTCCTCATTGTTTAGTCGTTCGAACGAATCATTCGCTTTTGTCGGTCTTGATGTGAGGCAAAAGAATAGCTCCCGAATATTGGGCTTTGAAGTGGACACGTCCTAATCCGAACAGGACTAGAGTGAACACTCAGGTTCGGCTCATGACACCGGTGCCGGTTCTTATCGGCGACGCCGCCCAACGTCGACCCCGTGGCATGAAGCGTGCTTCTTCTCTGAAAACGCCGGAGACCTTGATGCTCGCGCTATATGTCATCGCCTTCTTCCTGGTAGCCGTTACGCTCACATTTCTCCAGGCGCCCGCTCTCGTCTGGCTCGTCGGGCTGGCGCTCTGGGTGGCCGTCGGGCCGCTCATCGGCGTGACGGGCACAGTCGGCGTCACTCTGCTCGCGATTGCCTTCGTGCTTCCGGCGCTCATGCTTGCCATCACACCGCTGCGCCGCGCATTCTTGAGCCGCCGCGTGCTGGCGACGTTTCGCAAGATCCTGCCGGAGATGTCGTCGACGGAGCGTGACGCCATAGAAGCCGGCACCGTCTGGTGGGACGCCGAACTTTTTTCGGGGCGCCCGCGATGGGACAGCCTGCTCGAACACGGCGCGCCGAAGCTGACGCAGGAGGAGCAAAGCTTCATCGACAACGAATGCGCGCGGCTGTGCGAGTTGTCGAACGACTGGGACACGACTGCGATCTGGCAGGACTTGTCGCCGCAAGCGTGGGCCTACATCAAGGAACAGGGCTTTCTCGGCATGATCATTCCGAAGCGTTACGGCGGAAAGGCGTTCTCCGCGTACGCGCACTCGCAGGTGATCATGAAGCTCGCGACGCATTCATCGGCGGCGGCTGTATCGGTGATGGTGCCGAATTCGCTCGGCCCCGCCGAACTGCTGCTGCACTACGGCACCGAGGTACAGAAGAACCACTATCTGCCGCGTCTCGCGCGCGGCGACGACATTCCGTGCTTCGCGCTCACCAGCCCTTACGCGGGATCGGACGCCGCTGCGATCCCGGATGTCGGCGTCGTGTGCCGCGGCATCCACGAGGGCCGCGAGACGCTCGGCTTTCGCGTTACCTGGGAAAAACGCTACATCACGCTTGGGCCGATCGCGACCGTGCTCGGCCTCGCCTTTCGCGCGCTCGACCCCGACCAACTGCTCGGTGACGACGCCACACCGGGCATCACCTGCGCGCTCATTCCGACGAACCATCCCGGCGTCGACATCGGACGGCGGCACTGGCCGCTCAACGCCGTGTTCCAGAACGGCCCGAACCGGGGCAAGGATGTGTTCATCCCGATGGACTGGGTCATCGGCGGGCGCGCACAGGTGGGCAACGGCTGGCGCATGCTGATGGAATGCCTCGCCGCCGGGCGTGCGATCTCGCTGCCTTCGTCGAACGTCGGCATGGCCAAGCTCGCCGTGCGCGGCACGGGCGCATACGCCGCCGCGCGCCGGCAGTTCCGCACGTCGATCGGCCGCTTCGAGGGCATTCAGGAAGCGCTCGGTCGCATGGGCGGCAACCTGTACGTGATGGACGCGGCGCGCCGCCTGTCCGCGCAGGCGGTCGATCTCGGCGAGAAACCTTCGGTCATTTCGGCGATCGCGAAGTATCACATCACGGAACGGGCGCGCAAGGTGATCAACGACGGCATGGACGTCGTCGCCGGCAAGGGCATCTGCATGGGGCCGTCGAACTTTCTCGCGCGCGCGTATCAGCAGATGCCGATCTCGATCACCGTCGAAGGGGCGAACATCCTGACGCGCTGCCTCATCATCTTCGGACAAGGCGCGATCCGTTGTCATCCCTACGTGCTCAGGGAGATGGCTGCGACGCGAGAAGCCGATCCGCGCCGGGCGCTGCGCGATTTCGACGACGCGTTTTTCGGCCACGCGAGCTTTCTCGCGTCCAACGCGGTACGCAGCCTCGTGTATGCCTTCGGCGGCAGCGCGCTCATGCGCAAGCCCGCGCGCGCCGATGCGCGTCTTCTGCCCTACTACCGCGCAGCCACGCGCCTGTCGAGCGCGTTCGCGTTGTTCGCCGACGTGTCGATGCTCGCGCTCGGCGGCGAGCTCAAGCGCCGCGAGCGTCTGTCGGCGCGGCTCGGCGACATCCTCTCGCAGTTGTACCTGCTATCCGCGACGCTCAAGCGCTTCGAAGACGAAGGCCGTCCCGAGAGCGACTTGCCGCTCGTGCGCTGGGGCGCCGAAGACGCGCTCGATCAGGCGAGCATCGCGTTCGAAGGCTTGCTCGCGAACTTTCCGAACCGCGCCGCCGCCGCGCTGCTGCGCGCGCTCGCGTTCCCGTTCGGCCTGCCGCACGCACCGGGCAGCGATGCGCTCGGCAACGAGGTCGCGATGCTGATGCAAACGCCCGGCGCGGCGCGCGAACGCCTCGTCGCGGGTTCGCACGTTTCGACCGTCGAAACCGATCCGATCGCCCGCGGCGAGAAGCTGCTCGCGCTCACGCCCGCCGTCGCGGCGCTGGAAATGCGTGTGCGCGATGCCGTCAAAGCGGGCCAGACCGATCCGCTGCCGCAAAGCCCGCAAGACGTCGAAGCATGGGCGCAGACGGCTTGGGCGTCCGGCGTCATCGACGAAAGCGAGCGCGCGTTGCTGGCCGAATGGGCGGCTCATGCGCGCGAAGCCGTGAAAGTCGATGATTTTTCCGCAGACTTCGGTATCCTCGAAGCATTGCAAAAGCGCAGCGCGGCACTCGAGCGGCAATGGCCCGAAACCGTCGCCTGAAGCCGTCGCCTGAAGCACGCAGGCCCGAGGCCACGCCGCGCGCCTCCCGACGACCGATCGCCAATCGATGAAAGACCGCTATCTCGACTTCGTCAATTCGCCCTTCGGCACGAGCATCGCGCGCTCGCTCGGCCTGCCGCGTCCCGAGGTGTTGCGCCGCCATCGCGCGGATCAGGCCGAATTCGGCGGCATGGCCGCTATCGGCGCGGGTCCGTCGCCCGCGCTCTTCGATGAACTGATGGGCGTGCTGTCCGCCATCGGCATGACGGGCATCGCCCACGAAAGCGCGACCGGCTGGCTGCCCGTCGCCGCGCGCCACGGCGCGATGAGCGGCCGCTTCGAGCCGCGCGCGCGCGACGCATCCCCCGGCGATCGCGTCGAGGCGCTGATCTTCGATGCGACCGGCATCGGCGAAAGCGCGCAACTGCATTCGCTCTACGCCTTCTTCCACGACGCGCTGCGCTCGCTCGCGAAGAACGGACGCATCGTCGTGATCGGGCGTCCGCCCGCCACGCGCGCGAGCGTTGCCGCCGCCACCGCGCAGCATGCGCTCGAAGGCATGACTCGCTCGCTCGGCAAGGAAGCGCGCAACGGCATCACGTCGAATCTGCTGCGCGTGGCCGATGGCGCGGACCTCGAGTCCGCACTGCGCTTCTTCCTTTCGCCTCGCTCGGCCTACGTGTCGGGCCAGGTCGTGACCCTCGACGCACCCGCCGCCGCGCCCGAAAGCTGGACGAAACCGCTCGCGGGCAAGCGCGCGATCGTGACGGGCGCGGCGCGCGGCATCGGCGCGTCGATCGCGGCGGTGCTCGCGCAACACGGTGCGATCGTCACCGGGCTCGATGTCGACGCCGCCCGCGACGCGCTCGATCAGACCATGCTCTCGATCGAAGACGGCTCGCCCTCGGGCGGCGCGCATGCAGCGCTCGTCGCGGACATCGCCGCGCCCGAAGCGCCCGGCGAGATCGCCGCCACGCTTGCCGCGTCGGGCGGAATCGATATCGTCGTGCACAACGCGGGCATCACGCGCGACAAGACCATCGCGCGCATGAGCCCGGACATGTGGGATAGCGTGATCGACATCAATCTGCTCGCGCAGGCGCGCATCGACGACGCGCTGCTCGCGCAGAACGTGTTGCGCGAACACGGACGCATCGTTGCTGTTTCGTCGATCAGCGGCATCGCGGGCAATCGCGGGCAGACCAATTACGCGACCTCGAAGGCGGGCGTGATCGGCCGCGTGCGCGCGATGGCGCCGTCGCTGCGGGGCCGCGGCATCACGATCAACGCGGTCGCGCCCGGCTTCATCGAAACGCACATGACCGCGCGCATGCCGTTCGGCGTGCGCGAGGCCGGCAGACGGCTCAATTCGATGGGACAAGGCGGCTTGCCCGTCGATGTCGCCGAGACCGTCGCGTGGCTCGCGAGTCCGGGCAGCGCGGGCATCACGGGCAACGTCGTGCGCGTGTGCGGCCAGAGCCTCATCGGCGCGTAGGGAGGCGACTGCATGCACGCACCGACCATGCCGCGCGCCCGCACCGTCGTCATCGACACCTTGCCGCCGCCCGCAAAGCTCTACGGGCGCGCGCTGCCCGCGCTCTTCAGGCGCGCGCGCTCGCCCGAGTTGCCCGCGCTGCGGCTCGTGCGCCCCGATGTCAGGCTCGACGCGGAGCAGGTCGGCCGCTACGCGCGCGTGTGCGGATTCATCCCCGAACATGGCGTGCCGCTCACGTTCCCGCACGTGCTCGCGTTCCCCTTGCATCTGATGATGCTCACCGATCCGTCGTTTCCCTGGTCCGCGCTCGGCGTCGTGCATCTGTCCAACAGCGTGCGGCTGCGTCGTCCGCTCGCGGCGGGCCAGGGCTTGCGCATCGAAGTCGAGTGCGGTCCGCTGATGCCGCATCAAAAAGGTCAGGCGTTCACGCTGCATACGCGCATCTACCGGCGCGGCGAGGCCGTATGGGACGGCGACAGCGTCTATCTGAAGCGCGGCGTGCGCAGCGAAAGCGCAGCGCCTTCGATCGAAATGGCCGAAGCATCCGATGCGCGCGTGCCGCTCCTCGGACGCGAAGCGCGCTGGCAGCTTCCGCCGCAGCTCGGACGCGATTACGCGAAGGCATCGGGCGACTTCAATCCGATCCATCTGCATACGCTGAGCGCGAAAGCGTTCGGCTTTCCACGCGCGATCGCGCATGGCATGTGGACGCTCGCGCGCACGCTCGCGGCGCTGCATCCAATCAAGCCGCTCGCCTCCGGATACGCGCATGGCGATTTCAAATCGCCGCTGTATCTGCCCGGCGACGCCACGCTCTGGAGCGCCGCGCCCTCGCCCACCGCGCGTGATTTCGAAGTGCGCGATCTTGCGGGCGACCGGCCGCATCTGCGCGGCCATTTCGAATGGGAGCTGCCATGAGCGAAGCGCGGCGCGAGATACGGCGCGAGGTTCGTCGGATTGCGATCATCGGCAGCAACCGGATTCCGTTCGCGCGCTCGAACACGGCGTACGCGAGCGCGTCGAATCAGGACATGCTGAGCTTTACGCTGCAAGGTCTCGTCGATCGCTTCGACCTGCATGGCATGCGTCTCGGCGAAGTGGCCGCGGGCGCGGTCGTCAAGCATTCGCGCGACTTCAACCTGACGCGCGAGGCCGCGCTCTCGACCACGCTCGCGAAGGAAACGCCCGCCTACGACGTGCAGCAGGCATGCGGCACCGGCCTCGAAACGGCGATTCTCGTCGCCAACAAGATCGCGCTCGGGCAGATCGACGTGGGCATCGCGGGCGGCGTCGATACGGCATCGGATGCGCCCATCGCCGTGAACGAGCGCATGCGCAAGATCCTGCTCGAAGCGAATCGCGGACGCTCGGCGGGTCAACGCGTCGGTGCGCTCGCGAAACTGCGTCCCGGCATGTTCTTTCGCCCGCTCCTGCCGCGTAACGCGGAGCCGCGCACGGGCCTCTCGATGGGCGAGCACTGCGAACTGATGGCCAAGCGCTGGAAGATTTCGCGCGAGTCGCAGGACATGCTCGCGCAGGAAAGCCATCTCAAGCTCGCGTCCGCCTATGGGCGCGGTTTCTTCAACGATCTGATGACGCCGTACAAAGGGCTCGCACGCGACAACAACCTGCGTCCCGATGTCACGCTCGATCAGCTCGCGCAGCTCAAACCGGTCTTCGATCGCGACGCCGGCACGCTCACGGCGGGCAACTCGACGCCGCTCACCGACGGCGCATCGGCGGTGCTGCTCGCGTCCGAGCAATGGGCGGCCGAGCGCGGCCTGCCGGTGCAGGCGTTCCTGACATTCTGCGCGGCCGCCGCCGTCGATTTCTTCGACAAGCGCGAAGGCCTCCTGATGGCGCCCGCCTACGCGGTTCCGTCGATGCTCGCGCGCGCCGGGCTCGCGTTGCAGGACTTCGACTTCTACGAGATTCACGAAGCGTTCGCCGCGCAGGTGCTGTGCACGCTCGCCGCATGGGAAGACGAGGAATACTGCCGTACCGCGCTCGGCCTGAACGGCCCGCTCGGCCCGATCGACCGCGCGCGCCTCAACGTGAACGGCGGGTCGCTCGCGACCGGACATCCGTTCGCGGCGACGGGCGGGCGCATCGTCGGGACGCTGGCGAAGATGCTGGCGAAAGCGCCCGAACGCAGCGACGGCAAGCCGTTGCGCGGACTGATCTCGATCTGCGCGGCGGGCGGCCAGGGCGTCGTCGCGATACTGGAGCGGTAAGGAGCGGAAGCAAAAATAAGGCGCGCTGTTCGACGAAAACGGATCGCGCCAACGGAGACACCACATGAGCCCGGGACAGACAGCGCCGCGCGGGGCGTCCAAGCCGCACGCGACGGACGGCATCTGGTACGCGTCGTATCCGCGCGATGTCGCGCACGAAATCGATCCCTCGCGCTATCGCTCGCTTGCGCATTTCTTCGATGAGTGCGTCGAGCGCTTTCGGGATCGCGTCGCCTTCGTGAGTCTCGGCTCCGAGCTGACATTCGCCGCGCTCGGCGAGAAGGCGCGCGCATTCGCGTCATATCTGCAGAGCATCGGCGTGAAGCCCGGCGATCGCGTCGCGCTGATGATGCCCAACACGCTCGTCTATCCCGTCGCGCTTTTCGGCACGCTGATCGCGGGCGCGATCGTCGTCAACGTGAATCCGCTCTACACGGTGCGCGAACTCAGCCATCAACTCAAGGACAGCGGCGCGCAGACGGTGGTCGTGTTCGAGAAATTCGCGAAGACCGTGCAGGACGCGCAGCCGGGCACGCGCGTGCGGCATATCGTCGTAACCGGGCTCGGCGATCTGCTGGGCAGCGGGCTCAATGTGAAAGGCCGCGCGATCGATCTGTTCCTGCGTCACGTGAAAAAGCAGGTGCCCGCTTACGCGCTGCCCGATGCGGTCCGCCTGCCGCAGGCGCTCGCGCGCGGCGCGCGGCAGAAGTTCGAGCCGGTGAGAGTCGGTCACGGCGACATCGCGTTCATTCAATACACCGGCGGCACGACGGGCGTCGCGAAGGGCGCGATGCTCACGCATCGCAATGTCATCGCCAATCTGCTGCAGGCGCTCGCCTGGGCGGGCGGACGGCTCGTCGACGGCGAGGAGATCATCGTCACGCCGCTGCCGCTCTATCACATCTATTCGCTGACCGTGAACGCGCTCGCGTTTCTCGCGATCGGCGCGCGCAATGTGCTGATCGTCAATCCGCGCGACATCGGCGCACTCATGCGCGCGCTGCGTCACGAAAACTTCACGGCGATCACCGCGCTCAACACGCTCTACAGCGCGCTCATCGACAACGACGCATTCCGCCGGCGCGACTTCTCCGCGCTCAAGCTCGCGATGGCGGGCGGCATGGCGACCCAGCGCGTGATCGCCGAGCGCTTCCGGGCGATGACGGGCCAGACGCTCGTCGAAGGCTACGGCCTCACGGAGTGTTCGCCGCTCGTCGCCGCGACGCCGCTCGATGCCCGCGGCGCGAGCGAATTCGACGGAACCATCGGCGTGCCTGTGCCGTCGACACTCGTGCGCATGCGCCGCGACGACGGCACATGGGCGAACGTCGACGAACCGGGCGAGCTCTGCGTGCAGGGCCCGCAAGTGATGAAAGGCTACTGGAACCGTCCCGAAGATACGGCGAAAGCCATCGACGCGGAGGGCTGGCTCGCGACCGGCGACATCGGCGTGATGGATGGACGCGGCATCATCCGGCTTATCGACCGCAAGAAGGACATGATGATCGTGTCGGGCTTCAATGTGTATCCGAACGAGATCGAGGAAGTGCTCGCCGCGCATCCGAAAGTGCGCGCGGTGGCCGCGGTCGGTGTGCCCGATCCGGTGACGGGTGAACGCGTGAAGGCGTTCGTCGTGCGTCGCGACGACGCGCTCACGGTGGAAGAACTGTTGAAGTTCGCCCGTTTACACCTGACCGGCTACAAGGTGCCTTCCTGCGTCGAGTTTCGCGACGCGCTGCCGCTCACGACGATCGGCAAGGTGCTCAGGCGCGAACTGCGCGACGCCGAATGGCAAGCACGGAAATCGCAGGACTGACTTTTAGGAGATGTTCATGCCGCGTGCGCGATGCCGCCGGGCTTCGGACTTGCGGCTCGCGTGCGCGGGCCTGTTGTGTTTCTTCATCGCGTTCGCGGCCGTGTTCGTGCCCGCGCCCGCGCGCGCCGACACGACGGAGGACGCCGCGCGCGTCGGCGATCTGGGCGTCGAGCAGCAGGCGCAATGGCTGTCGCACGCGGCCGAAAGCGGCGCGCTCGCGAAACTCGACGACGCGCAACTCGTCGCCCTCTTTCACTCGCTCGACGCGCGCACGCTGCCGCGCTACTTGCAGGAAGGCCTGCACGAGTTCCAGTCCTGCGAGTTCACGATGCGCCGGCGCGAGCGCATCAAGGGAAAGTGGCCGAGGCGCGCGGATCACATGCTCGTGCGCGTCACGCGCGAGCCGTTGCGCATCTACGCGAAATGGCTGCCCGATGGCGCGCATGCGGGCCAGGAAGTCATCTACGACCATTCCAAGCGCCCCGACGAGCTCTACGGTCATCTCGGCGGCTTTCTGGGCGTCGTGCCGATGTGGGCGTCGGTGAACGGCGCCCTCGCCCGTGCGCAGTCGAATCATTCGATTCGCGAGCTCGGTATCGAAGCGGTCACGCAGCGCTTCATCGACGAGGGGCGCAGATTCGCCGAAGCGGGGATTACGAAGCCGGCGAATATCGAGGTGAAGACCGTCGACGGACTGCGCGTCGTCGCGCTCACGTATGAAACGCCCGAGGGACAGCCCGGTTTCTACGCGAAAAAGGAAGTGCTCGGACTCGACCTCGAACGGCCGGTTTTCCGCACGCTGGAGTCGTACGACAACGAAGGCAATATTTTCGAAAGCGTCGTGTTCGAGCGCATCGAAGTCAAACCCTTCGATGATCTGACGTTCGACCCGAAGAATCCCGACTATCGCTTCTGAGCGGCATGCCAATGAAATGCCCGCTGATTTCGTGACATCGAATGTAACAACGCGTCGCACCGCGCGCCGCCCATTTTTAAGTTTCGCCTAAGAGTCGGCCGATAACCTGCCCGCACTCCATCGACATCAAGATCCGCGCGCAGGCAATAGCCGGGAGCGCCGCACATCGTCATGCAAACCTGAGGACATCTTTCATGAACCTCCGCCGTCCGGCCTCCGCACCCGTGCGAGCCATCAAAAGGCTTCTGAGCCATCACGAAATCGCCACACTGCTGTTGCTGTTGCACGCGCCTATCGACGCGATGGCCGCGACGCCCGACGTTGCTTCGTTGCAGGAATACGGCTATGTCGAGATCGTGTCGCCGGATACCGGTGCGCCGAAAGTGCGTCTCACCGAGGACGGCAACGCCGTGCTGCGCGGCCTGGGCGTCAGGTAAGGCGTCGGGCCGCGGACCCGACCACGCGAACTCTGTAATAATCGGTCGATACTTTTCATCATCGACCAAGGAGTGATTCGCGATGTCCGCCCTCTCACCCATCGTGCAGCGTGTCCTCATCACCAACGACGACGGCATCGACGCGCCCGGCCTCGCCGTGCTGGAAGCGGTCGCCGCCGAACTCGCGCACGAAGTCTGGGTCATCGCACCCGAGCACGATCAGAGCGGCACGTCGCACTCCATCAGCCTGCATTCGCCATTGCGCGTGTCGCGCCAGGGCGAGCGGCGCTACGGCGTGCAGGGCACGCCGGGCGACTGCGTCGTCATGGGCGCGCGTCATATCATGAAAGACGCGCCGCCGACGCTCGTGCTCTCCGGCATCAACCGCGGCGCGAATCTCGGCGTGGAGACGATGTTCTCCGGCACCGTGGGCGCCGCCATGACGGGCCTGCTGCTCGGCCTGCCGTCGATCGCGCTCAGCCAGGCCTTCACCGATCGCGAGAACGTGCGCTGGGATACGGCGCGCGCGCTCGCGCCGGGCGTGATCCGCCAGTTGCTCGCGATCTCCCACGATGCGCCCACCTGCCTGAACGTCAACTTCCCCGATTGCGACGCGTCCGCCGCCGGTCCGCTCACCGTGACGCGGCAAGGCGTCGGCCTCGTGGAAGGCATCGATGTGCTGCCGCTCGTCGATCCGCGCGGCATCGAATATCACTGGCTGCGCTTTGAGCGCGGCCCGCGCCCGAATTCGCCCGATAGCGAAACCGCGGTGGTCGCGTCCGGCCGCGTCTCGGTCACGCCGCTGCATTTCGATCGCACCGACGAGCGCACTTTCGCAACACTCGAAGCGGGTCTGAAAGGCGGCGCCTGAGTGGTGAACGCGCGCCGCTAGAACGTTTCCTCCCAGACGGGATCGATCGCTTTCTCGTATGCTCGGGCGATCACGACAAGGAGACGACATGACCCGTTCCATCGGCTCGCGCGGCGCGCGGGTGACGCTCGGCGCGCTTTGCGCCATCTTTGCCATGAGCGTTTTTGCACAAGCGGCAACGCCCGTCGGCACCTGGCAAACCATCGACGATCAGACCGGCAAGCCGAAAGCGATCATCCAGATCGTCGACGACGGCAGCGGCCAGTTGTCCGGCAAAGTCGTGCGCGGTATCGGCGAGTTCGATCATCCCGACCGCCGCTGCACGGCCTGCACCGACGAGCGCAAGGATCAGTTGGTCAAGGGAATGACGATCATCACCGGCATGCGGCAGAACGGCGATGCGTGGGACGGCGGCCAGATTCTCGACCCCGAGAGCGGCAAGCTCTACAAGTGCAGGATGAAGATGGAAGACGGCGGGCAGAAGCTCGTCGTACGAGGGTATATCGGCGTGTCGTTACTGGGGCGTTCGCAGACCTGGCTGCGTCAGCAATAGGTTTCAAAAAGCACAAAGCCGCTCGAAGAGGTGTGTCTGCGACCGGCTTTGTTCATTTCGCGCGTGCGCCCGAGTCGATCATGCGGCGCGACGCTGGTGCGCCTCGTCCGCTTGCACTACTACAGGCAACTCAGCGCTCTCGAGCTTGAACTCCGGCGGCACGCGCATGCGGGATGTCATCAACGCATAAAGCGATTCTCCGGCCGGCCCGAACAACTGTGTCATCACGCGCAACAGGACGCCCGATTCGTGCCATGTCTTGAAACGCCGGTGGCACGTCTGATACGACGGATACTTGCGTGGCAGCGTGGACCACGACGCACCGCTGTACATCACCCAGAGCACACCGTTGAGCACGGCGCGGGTGTTGGCGAGCGGCCGGCCCCGCAGTTCCAGACGGGGGCGCAGTTCGGGAAGCAGCGGTGCGACCATCTGCCATTCTTCGTCGGACATGTCGCGGTAGGGCTTCACGGTAATTTCTCCAATTTGCTCACTCATAACCGGCATCGACGATACCGAGTACCCGAAAGCCGGCAAATCGGAGTGATCCGAATCTTGAAATAGCCACCAAAGCCTTATGCCGATTGGCCTATCGCAGATTTTTGATACTCGTATTAGGTAAGCGAAATATCCGCGACGCGCCGTGGCGCCTCGAGATACTCCTTCGACTGCATCTCGATGATGCGCGACACCGTGCGCGCGAATTCGTTGGCCATGGGCCCTTCCACGTACAGCTCTTCCGCGGGCACGGCTGCCGACATCAGCAGCTTCACCTTGTGGTCATAGAACACATCGATGAGCCACGTGAAGCGACGCGCCTCGGACGCCATGCGTGGCGTCATCTGCGGTACGTCCGACAAGATCACCGCATGAAACCGGTTCGACAGTTCCAGATAGTCGTTCTGCGAGCGCGGCCCGCCGCAGAGCGTCGCGAAGTCGAACCACACGACGCCGTCGGCACGGCGCAGCGCCTTGATCTCGCGCTTTTCGATGTGCAGGATCGGGCTTTCGTCGGGGACGGCCGCGAGCTTTGCGTAGTCCGCGCGCAACGCCTCGCTCGCCGCCGCCCCGAGCGGCGTGTGATACGCCTTCACATGCGACAGCGTGCGCTTGCGGTAGTCGGTGCCGGCGTCGACGTTGAGCACGTCGAGATGTTCCTTGATGAGCTCGATCGCAGGCAGAAGACGATCGCGATGCAGCCCTTCCGGATACAGCGTGTCCGGCTGGTAATTGGACGTCATCACGAACTGCACGCCGTTCTTGAAGAGGCGGTCGAGCAGGCGATAGAGAATCATCGCGTCGGCGATATCCGAGACATGGAATTCGTCGAAGCAGATCAATCTGAAACGCTTGGCGATGCGTTTCGCGAGTTCGTCGAGCGGATCGGCCTGCCCTTTCAGCTCTTCCAGCTCGCGATGCACCTCGCGCATGAACTCGTGAAAATGCAGGCGCGTTTTGCGCTGCACGGGCACGACGGCATAGAAGCTGTCCATCAAAAAGCTCTTGCCGCGCCCGACGCCGCCCCACAGGTAGACACCGCGCGGCAGGTCCGGACGCACGAGAAACTTCTTGAGCGCGTTGGAGCGGCGGCCCTTGTAGGCGACCCACTCCTCGTAGCAGCGCTGCAGGCGCGCGACCGCCGCGAGCTGCGCCTCATCCGATTGATAACCCCGCGTGCGCAGTTCGCTTTCGTAGTATTCGGTGACGTTCATCTTCTGCCGTATGAAGTGACGAAGGCGAGCGGTTTCATCCGCTCGCCTTCGTGTGCGATGCCTTACTGCCCGAAGCCGAGCTTCTTACATGTTCAGCGCGCGCTTGTCGACGGCCAGCGCCGCTTCGCGCATCACTTCCGACAGCGACGGATGCGGATGGCAAATACGGCCGATGTCTTCCGACGCCGCCTTGAACTCCATCGCGACGACCGCTTCCGCGATCAGATCCGACGCGTCGGCGGCGATCACGTGCACGCCGAGGATTTCGTCGGTCTTCGCGTCCGCGATCATCTTGACGAAGCCTTCAGCCTTGCCGATGCCCAATGCGCGGCCGTTGGCCATCATCGGGAACTGGCCGGTCTTGTACTCGCGGCCTTCGGCCTTGAGCTGCTGTTCGGTCTTGCCGACCCACGCGATTTCCGGTTCCGTGTAGATGACCCACGGAACGCAGTTGTAGTCGATGTGCGGCTTCTGACCATCGATGATCTCCGCCACCGCCACGCCCTCGTCTTCCGCCTTGTGCGCGAGCATCGGGCCGCGCACGACGTCGCCGATTGCGTACACGTTCGGCACGCTCGTCGCGCAATGATCGTCGACGTCGATGAAACCGCGCTCGTTGGCCTTCAGGCCGATCGCTTCCAGACCGAGGTTATCGGTGTTCGGCACGCGGCCGATCGACACGATCAGGCGGTCCGCTTCCAGCGTTTGCGCGTTGCCCGCGTTATCCGTGTAAGCGATCGACACGCCGTTGCCCGTCGTCTTCACATCGCCGATTTTCACGCCGAGGTGAATGTCGAGGCCCTGCTTCTTGAACTGCTTCGCAGCTTCCTTGGCGAGGGCTTCGTCGGCGGCGCCGAGAAATTGCGGCAGCGCTTCGAGCACGGTCACGTCCGCACCCAGACGACGCCACACCGAGCCGAGTTCCAGACCGATCACGCCCGCGCCGATCACGGCGAGCTTCTTCGGCACCGAGTCGAACGAGAGCGCGCCTTCGTTGTCGGCGATCAACGTGTTGTCCACCGGAATGTTCGGCAGATGACGTGCCTTCGAGCCCGTCGCGATGATGACGTTCTTCGCCGTAACGACTTCCGTCGCGCCTTCGCCCGAGACTTCGATCTGCACGCCGGCGTTGTTCTTGCCCGTGAACTTGCCGTGGCCCTTGAGCCACGTGATCTTGTTCTTGCGGAACAGGAACTCGATGCCCTTCGTCATCTTCTCGACGATGCCGTCCTTGCGGGCGAGCATCTTCGACACATCGAGCTTCACATCCGACACGCTGATGCCGTGATCGGCCAGATGCTTCGACGCATTCTCGAATTCTTCCGACGACGCGAGCAGCGCCTTCGACGGAATGCAGCCCACGTTCAGGCACGTTCCGCCGAGCTTCAGCGCGCCGGCCGGATTCTTCCACTTCTCGATACACGCAACCGTCTTGCCGAGCTGCGCTGCGCGAATCGCCGCGATATAGCCGCCAGGGCCCGCGCCGATCACGACGACATCAAATTCTTTGGACATGACTTTCCTTGGTCTATCTCCGCTCATGCGGAGCAGCCTCATGCGATGCGCGCGAGCCTATCGCGCGCATCGAAGGCACTGAGTTCTTACAGGTCCAACAGCAGACGGGCCGGATCTTCCAGCGCGTCCTTCATCGCGACGAGCGACAGCACGGCTTCGCGGCCGTCGATGATGCGGTGGTCGTACGACAGCGCGAGGTAGTTCATCGGGCGGATCACGATCTGGCCGTTCTCCACGACCGCGCGTTCCTTCGTGGCATGCACGCCGAGAATCGCGGACTGCGGCGGGTTGATGATCGGCGTCGACAGCATGGAGCCGAACACGCCGCCGTTCGAGATGGAGAACGTGCCGCCGGTCATTTCTTCGATCGACAGCTTGCCGTCCTTCGCTTTCTGGCCGAATTCGGCGATCTTCTTCTCGATGTCGGCGAGGCTCATTTGATCGGCATTACGCAGGATCGGCACCACCAGACCGCGCGGCGAACCGACCGCGATACCGATGTCGAAGTAGCCGTGATAAACGATGTCGTTACCGTCGATCGAAGCGTTCACGAGCGGGAACTTCTTCAGCGCGTGCACGGCGGCCTTCACGAAGAACGACATGAAGCCGAGCTTCACGCCGTGTTCCTTCTCGAAGCGATCCTTGTACTTGTTGCGCAGATCCATGACGGGCGCCATGTTGACTTCGTTGAACGTCGTCAGGATGGCGTTGGTTTGCTGCGATTCGAGCAGACGCTCGGCGATACGCGCGCGCAGACGCGACATCGGCACGCGCTGTTCCGGACGGTCCTTGAGCCATTGATCCGCCGATGCCGGCGCCGAAACTTGCGGCAGCGAGGGCTTGGCGGCGCGCGCGGGCGCGGCGGCCGGAGCCGGCGCGGCAGCCTTGGCGGCGGGTGCGGACGCCGAAGCGGCGAGCGCGTCGCCCTTCGTGATGCGGCCGTCACGACCCGAGCCGGAAACCTGATCCGCCGACACGCCCTTCTCGGCCAGAATCTTCGTCGCCGCGGGCGATGCTGCACCACCGGTCGAACCCGCCGATGCCTGCGCGACTGCGGGAGCTGCCGTCGCGGCGGCCGCTTCAGCTACGGGCGCGGGTTTCACTTCGGAGTCGCCGGCAGCGGCGACGGCTTCGCCCGCTTTCGCTTCGGTGTCGATCTTCGCGATGATTTCGTCGGCGGCGACGATATCGCCGTCGTGCTTGATCACTTGCGCGAGCACGCCAGCGGACGGCGCGGGCACTTCGAGCACGACCTTGTCGGTTTCGATTTCGATGAGGATTTCGTCCTGGGCGACAGCTTCGCCCGGCTTCTTCTTCCATTGCAGCATGGTCGCTTCCGAGACCGACTCGGAAAGCTGGGGAACCTTGACTTCTACGATAGCCATTTCTGTATTGTCCTAATGCGTGTCTGTGTGTTCGAGCGTCGGGACCGGGCTGCGGCGCGCGCGCCCGGTCTCTCAAGCGTTGATTACTTCGCGATGACCTGCGCGCCCTTCAGGCGGCCGAACGCGCCTTCCACGAGCGCCTTCTGCTGCTCGTAGTGCTTCGCGTAGTAGCCGACCGCCGGCGAAGCCGAAGCCGGACGGCCGCTGTAGGCCAGCTTCATGCCTTCGCGCATGCCTTCGCGCAGATGGTGCTCGACGTAGAACCAGGCGCCCTGGTTTTGCGGCTCGTCCTGCACCCAGACCACTTCGGTCGCATTCTCATATTTCTTGAGTTCCGCGTCGAACTGCTTGTGCGCGAACGGATACAGCTGCTCGATACGCACGATGGCGACATCGTTGCTCTTCGCTTCGCGGCGATGCGCGATGAGGTCGTAGTACACGCGGCCCGAGCACACGATCACACGCTTGACCTTCTTCGCCTCGATCCCTTCTTCCACTTCGCCGATGACCGGCTGGAACGAGCCCTTCGACAGTTCCGCCAGATCCGACACGGCTTCCTTGTGGCGCAGCAGCGACTTCGGCGTGAAGATGATGAGCGGCTTGCGGAACAGGCGGATCATCTGACGGCGCAGCAGATGGAAGACCTGCGCCGGCGTCGTCGGCTGGACCACTTGCATGTTGTGATCCGCGCACAGTTGCAGGAAGCGCTCGATACGCGCCGACGAGTGCTCCGGACCCTGACCTTCGTAGCCGTGCGGCAGCATCATCGTGAGACCGGAGACGCGGCCCCACTTCACTTCGCCCGACGAGATGAACTGGTCGATCACGACTTGCGCGCCGTTCACGAAGTCGCCGAACTGCGCTTCCCACGCGACGAACGTGTTCGGCTCGGCCGTCGAATAGCCGTACTCGAAACCGAGCACCGCTTCTTCGGACAGCACGGAATCGATCACCGTGAACTTGGCCTGGCCTTCCGCGATGTTCTGCAGCGGAATGTACGTGCCGTCGTTCCAGCGCTCGCGGTTCTGATCGTGCAGCACGGCGTGACGGTGCGTGAACGTGCCGCGGCCCGAGTCCTGGCCCGTCAGACGCACGGCGTAGCCCGATGCGACCAGCGACGCGAACGCGAGATGCTCGCCCATGCCCCAGTCGAGCTTGGCTTCGCCGAGACCCATCGCGCGGCGGTCGTTGATCACGCGCTCGACGAGCGGGTGAACCTTGAAGTTCTCGGGAATCGTCGTGATGCGCTCGGCGAGACGCTTCAGTTCGGCGAGCGGCACGGCGGTGTCGGCCGCGTCCGTCCACTTGCGGTTCAGGAACGGCACCCAGTCGACCGCGTACTTGCTCTTGTAGTTCGAGAGCACAGGATCGATCGTGTGATGGCCTTCGTCCATCGCCTGACGATATTCCTTGACGTACTTGTCCGCGTCGTCGGCCGTGATCACGCCTTGCTGCACGAGCTTTTCCGCGTAGACGGCGCGCGTGCCCGGATGCTTCGCGATGGTCTTGTACATCAGCGGCTGCGTGACCGCGGGGGTGTCCTGCTCGTTGTGGCCGAGCTTGCGGAAGCAGATGATGTCGACGACCACGTCCTTGTGGAACTTCATGCGGAAGTCGATGGCGAGCTGCGTGGCGAGTACGACGGCTTCGGGATCGTCGCCGTTCACGTGCAGCACCGGCGCTTCGATCATCTTGACGACGTCCGAGCAGTACAGCGTCGAGCGCGCATCGCGCGGGTCCGACGTGGTGAAGCCGATCTGGTTATTGATGACGATGTGCAGCGTGCCGTGCGTGCCGTAGCCGCGCGTCTGCGCGAGATTCAGCGTTTCCATCACGACGCCCTGGCCCGCGAAGGCCGCGTCGCCGTGCACTTGCACCGGCAGCACTTGCAGACCTTCTTCGTCGCCGCGGCGGTCCATACGCGCCTTGGCCGAACCTTCGACCACCGGATTCACGATTTCCAGGTGCGACGGATTGAACGCGAGCGACAGGTGAACCGGGCCGCCTTCGGTCGACACGTCCGACGAGAAGCCCTTGTGGTACTTCACATCGCCGGCCGGCAGGTCATCGACGTGCTTGCCTTCGAATTCGGCGAAGAGGTCCGCCGGCATCTTGCCGAGCGTATTGACCAGCACGTTCAGACGCCCACGGTGCGCCATGCCGATGACGATTTCCTGCACGCCGCTCTTGCCGGCGTGGCGCACGACTTCGTCCATCGACGCGATGAAGCTCTCGCCGCCTTCCAGCGAGAAGCGCTTCTGACCGACGTACTTGGTGTGAAGGAAACGCTCGAGGCCTTCGGCCGCCGTCAGGCGATTCAGGATGTGCTTCTTCTTTTCATTGGAGAAGTTCGGCGTCGAGCGGATCGACTCGAGCTTCTCCTTCCACCAGCGCTTTTGTTCCGGATCGCTGATGTACATGAATTCGGCGCCGATCGTGCCGCAGTACGTATCGCGCAGCGCCTTCACGATGTCACGCAGCGATGCCTGCTCGAAACCGAAGTACAGGTTGTTCGCGTTGAACACCTGATCCATGTCGGCTTCGGTGAAGTCGTAGAAACCGGGTTCGAGTTCGGGGATGGCCGGACGCTCGCGGCGCTTGAGCGGATCGAGGTTGGCCCATTGCGTGCCGAGGAAGCGATACGCCCCGATCAGCGATTGAACGTAGACTTGCTTGCGTGCGGTGGTGAGGTCGCCAGTGCTTTCACGCGGCAGAAAGGCATTCGCCTTCGCGCGCTGGGCAAAAGACTCGACGATCGGGCCGTGGGCCACGTCGTTGTGAGCCGTGCCGTCCGAAGCGGGCACGTTCTGCAACGCGTCGAAGTAGGCTCGCCAGGTCTCGGGCACTGACGCGGGATTATCGAGATATTGCTCGTACAACTCTTCGACGTACGGAGCATTACCGCCGAACAGATAGGAGTTCGACTGGAATTGCTTCATCATTTTACGCTCACCTTTCTTCGAGTTTCTCGAGGAAGTGCGGGTTACGAAACCTTCCGCGCCACGGCCTGACCGTTTAGCGGATTGCGCGAATCAAGTCTGCTTGGAAGGACCTAAAAAGCGACAGCTAATCTGAGAAGCATAGCACAGAACCAATCGTCATATGACCGATCGCCGCATGCGCTCGACCTCGTCATCCTTTATGCAACAAGCATGTGCGGGCTTTCACGAGATAAGCAAGGGACTCTTGCACGCCGTCGAAAAAGGAAAAGCCGCCCGAAGGCGGCTTTTGCCCTGTCAATGCGAACCGACGCCTGAAGCTTACTCGGCGTTCGCCTCGCGGCTCGCGCGGCGGCGCTCGTGCTCCTTCAGATGACGCTTGCGCAGGCGGATCGATTGCGGCGTGACTTCAACGAGTTCGTCGTCGTCGATGAACTCGACCGCGTACTCCAGCGACAGCTGGATCGGCGGCACGAGGCGCACGGCTTCGTCGGTGCCCGACGCGCGCACGTTGGTCAACTGCTTGCCCTTGATCGGGTTCACGACGAGGTCGTTGTCACGGCTATGAATGCCGATGATCATACCTTCATAGAGCGCATCCCCAGGCGACACGAACATGCGGCCGCGATCCTGCAGCTTCCACAGTGCATACGCCACGGCGGCGCCATCGTCCTGCGAGATCAGCACGCCGTTGCGACGCTCGCCGACCGAGCCTTCCTTTACCGGCGCGTACGAATCGAACGTGTGGCTCATCAGACCGGTGCCGCGCGTGAGCGTCAGGAACTCGCTCTGAAAGCCGATCAGACCGCGCGCCGAGATCTTGTACTCGAGACGCGTGCGGCCACGGCCGTCGGAGGTCATATCGAGCATTTCGCCCTTGCGGCGGCCGAGTTCTTCCATCACGCCGCCCTGATGCTGGTCTTCGATATCGACCGTCAGGTTTTCATACGGCTCGCACTTCACGCCATCGATTTCCTGCAGCACGACGCGCGGACGCGACACCGCGAGCTCATAGCCTTCACGGCGCATGTTCTCGACGAGAATCGTCAGATGCAGTTCGCCACGGCCCGACACTTCGAACGTGGTTTCGTCGCCCGTGTCTTTCACACGCAGCGCCACGTTATGGTTCAGTTCCTTGGTGAGACGGTCGCGAATCTGGCGGCTCGTCACGAACTTGCCTTCCTTGCCCGCGAGCGGCGACGAGTTCACGAGGAAGTTCATCGTGAGCGTCGGTTCGTCTACGGTGATCATCGGCAGCGCTTCGGGGTTATCCGGCGAGCAGATCGTCACGCCGATGCCGATTTCCTCGATACCGTTGATCAGCACGATATCGCCGGCCTGCGCTTCTTCGACCTGCACCCGCTCGAGACCGTGGAACGACAGCACTTGATTGATCTTGCGATTGATGATCGCGCCGTCCGGACCCGACCGCACCGCCACCTGCATGCCAGGACGAATGCGACCACGCGCGACACGGCCCACGCCGATACGTCCGACGTACGAGTTGTAGTCGAGCGACGTGATCTGCAGTTGCAGCGGACCGTCAGGATCGGCCGGACGCACCGGCACGTGTTCGAGAATGGCTTCGAAGAGCGGGCGCATCGTGCCCTCGCGCACTTCGGGGTCGAGGCCGGCGTAGCCGTTCAGACCCGACGCATACACCACCGGGAAGTCGAGCTGCTCTTCGGTCGCGCCGAGCTTGTCGAACAGATCGAAGGTCTGGTTGATCACCCAGTCGATACGCGCGCCCGGACGGTCCACCTTGTTGATGACGACGATCGGCTTGAGACCCAGCGCGAGCGCCTTTTTCGTCACGAACCGCGTTTGCGGCATCGGGCCTTCGACTGCGTCGACGAGCAGCAGCACGGAGTCGACCATCGACAGCACGCGCTCCACTTCACCGCCGAAGTCGGCGTGTCCCGGCGTATCGACGATATTGATGTGCGTGCCTTCGTATTCGACAGCGCAGTTCTTCGCCAGGATCGTGATGCCACGTTCCTTTTCGATGTCGTTCGAGTCCATGACGCGCTCGGCGACCTGCTGGTTTTCCCGGAACGTGCCCGACTGACGGAGCAACTGGTCGACGAGCGTGGTCTTGCCGTGGTCGACGTGGGCAATGATGGCGATATTGCGGAGGGCGCGAGTCATATAGAGATGTCTTGGTTGTGCGCCGTCGGAGCGAGTCTCTTCAGTGAGACTTCATGGCTCGGCAAGCCCCCCTTGAAACCGTCATGCAAGCATGACTACGCGGGCCCGGCGCGGTGAGAACCGTAAATTATAGCACGCATGGATGTCCTTCCCTTGCAATAGGACGCAACCCGTAAGACGGCCAGGCAGGAGCCCCCATCGCACCCGCATGGATTGCATTGTTAAGCAGATTCAGAAAAGCTTCTTGCAGCGACTGAAATGCCCCCCTATAATCCTGCCTAGTCAACTATTGCAACCGCATAAATTTTCCATGAGCGACGCTCCGAAATCTGCGGCGATCGGCGATTACGTGCTCGCCGAGAGCGTCGGCTACCTGATCAGCCGGGTCCGCTCGACCATGTGGAACATGGTCACGCAACACACGACCTCCGAACTGGGCATCACGAGCACACAGGCGAGCATCCTCTTCATGCTCGCGGTCGGCAAGTGCCTGACGGCCGCGGACATCGCTCGTGAATACGGCATAGACGCGAGCGCCGTGACGCGCCTCATCGACCGGCTGGAAAAACGTGACTTGCTTTCGCGCGTACGCAGCGAGGAAGACCGGCGCGTCGTGCGCCTCGCGCTGAC
Source organism: Caballeronia sp. INML2 (assembly GCF_023631365.1). NCBI lineage: Bacteria > Pseudomonadati > Pseudomonadota > Betaproteobacteria > Burkholderiales > Burkholderiaceae > Caballeronia > Caballeronia sp. INML2. The sequence continues at coordinate 116,684 of NZ_JALQDH010000022.1, forward strand.
GGACGAAGGCCAGGCAACGGCCGAGAAGATTCCCGCCATCTTTACGCGCGTGCTGGACAACCTCCTGGCGGGCTTCACGCCCGAAGAAGTGGGCTTCCTGAAGAGCATGCTGCGCCGGATTCTGGCCAACTCCTGTGATCCCTCCGTGGCATCGTTGCTCGCAGGAAACGATAAGCCTGGTACGTCATTGCGATGACAAGCAAATTTGTCGTCGGCAGCCTACAAAATGATTGCAACGTCCATCTTTAAGTCTCATCTCAAGAAACGAGATATGAAACAGCTTTCCCTGTCCGCGCTGCGCGGCGAGCGCCGTGTCAATAGCGCCGTGGTCGCCGCAATAGCCGCGCTCGCGCTTGCCGGTTGCGCGAACTACGCAGGCATCTCGAGCGACAAGCAGATTGTCGCGCCTGAAAACTTCGAGGCTACGCAAAGCCTGCCGGGACAAGGCGGCCGATGGCCGGCGCTCGATTGGGCGAAGCAGTTCGGCGATCCGCAGTTGCCGCGACTGATCGACGAGGCGCTCGCGGACAATCCCACCATCGCGCAGGCGCAGTCGCGGATCGCGAAGGCGTCGTCATATATCGAAACGTCACGCTCGGCGCTCTATCCGAAGGTCAACGGATCGTATTCGTGGACGCGCGAATTGTATTCGGCCAACGCCCTCTTCCCGCCACCCTACGGCGGCACCTGGTTCAGCGAGAACAACGTGCTCGCGAGCGCGTCGTGGGAACTCGATCTGTGGGGCAAGAATCGCTCGCGGCTGAACATGGCGGTGTCGCAGGAGAAGGCCGCCGAAGCGGACATGCAGCAGGCGCGTGTGACGCTGGCGGCATCGGTTGCGCGTACGTACAACCAGCTCGCGCTGCTCTACGCGCTGCGTGACGTCGCCCAGCGCGAGATCGCGAACCGGCAGGACGTCGGGCGCATCACGAACGGACGGGTCGCGGCCGGGCTCGACACCAGGGTCGAGAGCCGCACGGCGGAAGGCAACGTCGCGACGAGCCAGACCAATATGACCGAGCTCGACGGACAAATCGAAACCGTCCGCTATCAGCTCGCCGCGCTGCTTGGCAAGGGCCCGGACCGCGGTCTGCAGATCGCCAAGCCCGTGATCGATCCGAACGTCAACATGACGCTGCCGGACAACGTTCCCGCCGACCTCATCGCGCGCCGCCCGGATATCGTCGCCGCGCGCTGGCAGGTAGAAGCCGCGACGCACAACATCAAGGAAGCGAAAGCCGAGTTCTTCCCGGACATCAACCTTGCGGCGGCCTTCGGTTTCGACGCGTTCGGCTGGAGCCGCTTCCTGCAGGCGAGCAGCCGCCAGATCCAGATCGGGCCGGCGGTGCATCTGCCGATCTTCGATGCCGGCGCCCTGCGCGCCCAGTTGAAGGGCCGTTACGCCGACTTCGAGGGCAATGTCGCGAACTACAATCAGACGCTCATCAATGCGATGAACGATGTCGCGACCAACATTTCCGCAATCCGCTCGCTCGACAAACAGATGGCGGATGCGCAGCGCGCGCTCGCGGCGGCGACGAGCGCGTATCAGCTCGCGGTAATCCGCTACAAGGCCGGCCTGTCGCCGCAGTTGCAGGTGCTCAACGCCGACGAAAACCGTCTCGCCAACGAGCAGACCGTAACGAACCTGCGCCTGAAGCGCACCGATCTGCAAATCGCGCTGATCAAATCGCTCGGCGGCGGCTTCGACGCGACGAGCACGAATCTCGCGATCGACGGCAGCGGGCAGAATCAGGCGAACACGCAAGCGGCAAATCAGGCCACGCCATCGAAGTAAGCCGCGCACAAGAACACGCATCAGACCAATACGGAATATTCGGAGTCTTTCATGAGCGACCCTCAACAAACCGCGGCCGCGCCAGCGCCGAAGCAAAACAACGGCAAACGCCGCCGGCTGATGACGCTGATCGTGCTGGTCATCGTCATCGCCGCTGTCGCGTACGGGCTGTATTACTTCCTCGTCGCGCGCTTTCACGAAGCCACCGACGATGCGTACGTCAACGGCAACGTCGTGCAGATCACGCCGCAGGTCGTCGGTACGGTGATCTCGGTGAACGCGGACGACACGCAGACTGTGAAAGTGGGCGACCCGCTCGTCGCGCTCGATCCGGCCGATTCGAAGGTCGCGCTCGACCAGGCCGAAGCGAATCTCGCGCAGACGGTGCGTCAGGTCCGCACGTTCTTCGTCAACAACAACCAGTACGAAGCGCAGATCGCATTGCGCAGATCGGATCTGTCGCGCGCGCAGGACGATCTGAAGCGCCGCATGCAGGTCGCACAGACGGGCGCGGTGTCGCAGGAAGAAATCTCGCACGCACGCGACGCCGTCCGTAGCACGCAGGCCGCGCTCGACGCCGCCGAGCAGGAACTCGCGTCGAACCGCTCGCTTACGGCAAACACGACGATCGCCGAGCATCCTAATGTGCTTGCGGCCGCCGCCAAGGTCCGCGACTCGTACATCAACTTCGCGCGCAACACGCTGCCGGCGCCGGTGACGGGCTACGTCGCGAAGCGTTCGGTGCAGGTCGGCCAGCGCGTCGCGCCGGGCAATCCGCTGATGGCGATCGTGCCGCTCAACGCCGTGTGGGTCGATGCGAACTTCAAGGAAGTCCAACTTAAGCACATGCGCATCGGCCAGCCGGTGGAACTGACTGCCGATCTGTACGGTTCGAGCGTCGTGTATCACGGCAAGGTCATCGGCTTCTCGGCCGGCACGGGCTCGGCGTTCTCGCTGCTGCCCGCGCAGAACGCGACGGGCAACTGGATCAAGGTCGTGCAGCGCCTGCCGGTGCGTATCGAGCTGGATCCGAAGGAACTGGAGCAGCATCCGCTGCGTATCGGCCTCTCGATGAACGTCGACGTGACGATCAAGAACGAGGAAGGCGGCCAGCTCGGCAACGCGCGGAACACGGTGTACCAGACCAACGTGTTCGACAACTACGGCGCGCAGGCCGATCAGGAAATCGCGCGCATCATCCAGCAGAATGCGGGCACGGGCACGGGTTCGTCGGCGCAGAGCACATCGTCGGCGCGCGGCAAGGCGACGAAGTCCGCATCGGCCGCCAAGCTGATGTAAGCGGACTCGCCCAATGTCTTCGCAAAACGTCGTTCATCCCCCGCTGTCGGGCGGAAAACTCGTCATCGGGACGATTGCCGTATCGCTCGCGGTGTTCATGAACGTGCTCGACACGTCGATCGCGAACGTCTCGATTCCATCGATATCCGGCGACCTCGGCGTGTCATCGGATCAGGGCACGTGGGTCATCACGTCGTTCGCGGTCGCCAATGCGATCTCGGTGCCGCTCACGGGCTGGCTCACGCAGCGCATCGGCCAGGTGCGGCTCTTCCTCGGCTCGATCATCCTGTTCGTGCTCGCGTCGTGGCTCTGCGGCCTTGCGCCGACGCTGCCGTTTCTGCTTGCCGCGCGCGTGCTGCAAGGCGCGGTCGCCGGCCCGATGATCCCGCTGTCGCAGACACTCCTGCTCGCGAGTTATCCGCGCGAAAAAGCGCCGATGGCGCTCTCGATGTGGTCGATGACCACGCTCATCGCACCTGTCGCCGGCCCGGTGCTCGGCGGCTGGATCTCGGACAACATCTCGTGGCCCTGGATCTTCTACGTGAACATTCCGGTCGGAATCGCCGCGGCGATCGCCACGTTCGCGATCTTCCGGGATCGTGACTCCGCGATCCGCAAGTCGCCGATCGACACCGTCGGGCTCGCGCTGCTGGTAATCTGGGTGGGCTCGCTGCAGGTCATGCTAGACAAGGGCAAGGATCTCGACTGGTTCAATTCGACGACGATCGTCGTGCTCGCGCTGATCGCGGTGATCTCATTCGCCTTCTTCATCGTGTGGGAGCTGACGGCGGAGCATCCGGTCGTGGACCTGTCGCTGTTCGAACTGCGCAATTTCACCGGCGGGACGATCGCGCTGTCGATCGGCTACGGGCTCTATTTCGGCAACCTGGTGCTGCTGCCGCTATGGCTGCAAACCGATATCGGCTACACCGCGACGAACGCCGGCCTCGTGATGGCGCCAGTCGGCCTGTTCGCGATCCTGCTTTCACCGATCACCGGGAAGTTCCTGCCTCGAACCGATCCGCGCTATATCGCGACTGCGGCGTTTCTCGTGTTCGCGTTGTGCTTCTGGATGCGCTCGCGCTATACGACCGGCGTCGATACGTGGGCGCTCACGTTGCCGACGGTGATTCAAGGCATCGGCATGGCGGGCTTCTTCATTCCGCTCGTGTCGATCACGCTGTCGGGCTTGCCTGGGCATCGGATTCCTGCGGCGTCGGGCTTGTCGAACTTCGTGCGGATCATGTGCGGCGGCATCGGCACGTCGATCTTTTCGACGGCGTGGGAGCATCGCTCGATCGTGCATCACGCGCAACTCGTCGAGCAGGCCAACTCGTATAACCCCGTCTTCGCAAACTCGATGCAGCAGATGGGCACGCTCGGCTTCTCGAAGGAACAGTCCTACGGCCTGTACAACAGCATGGCGACACAGCAGGCCGCGCAACTCGGCGTGAACGACATGTTTTATATCTCGGCGGGGATTTTCGTCGCGCTGATCGCGCTGATCTGGATCACACGGCCCGAGCGTTCGGGCGGCGGGGATTCGGCAGCGGCGGCGTCGGCGGCGCATTGACCGAATTGTCGCTGTAGAAAGAAAAGAGCCCGATTGATCGATCAATCGGGCTCTTTTTCATTGCGCTGTAACGATCAGCCGCTCGGGCGCAAGCACACCTTCGCCCGCGCGCGCCACGCCGAGCAAGCGACCGCCGCCCTGCGCATAGACGCGCACGCGGCCTTCTTCGAGACGAGTTTCGACGACGTCAGCCAAACGCAGGCGTTGGCCGTGCAGGAAGCGCTTCGTCGCTTCATCGTTCAACTGGACCGCGGGAAAGGTCGAAAGAAGCGCATCGACGGGCTGAAGCCGTGCATCGCGCTCTGCTTCGTTCATGCCGGTCAGTTCGTCCAGCGTGACCGCGTGCTCCAGAGTCAACGCGCCGACGCCCGTGCGCCGCAGCGCCGTCAGATGCGCGCCGCATCCGAGCGCCTCGCCGATATCTTCCGCCAGCGTGCGCACATACGTGCCCTTGCTGCACGTTACGCGAAACGTCACGAGCGGCAATGCGCATGCGAGCAGCCGCAACGCGTGAATCGTCACCTGGCGACCTGCGCGTTCCACCGTCTGACCCGCACGCGCGTATTCGTAAAGCGGCTTGCCGTCACGCTTCAGAGCGGAGTACATCGGCGGGACCTGCATGATGTCGCCGAGAAACTTCGCCATCGCTTCGGAAACCGCCGCCTCGTCGCACGTAACGTCACGCGTGTCGATGGCCTCGCCTTCGGCATCGCCGGTCGTCGTGCGAATCCCCAGTCGCATGGTCGCTTCATATGCTTTGTCGGCATCGAGCAGATCTTGCGAAAACTTCGTCGCTTCGCCGAAGCACAGCGGCAGCAAGCCCGTCGCAAGCGGATCGAGCGTGCCCGTGTGGCCCGCCTTTTTCGCGAGATAAATCCGCTTCGCCTTGATGAGCGCGTCGTTGCTCGACAGCCCGAGCGGCTTGTCGAGCAACAGCACGCCATCCAGCGCGCGGCGCGCAATCTTCGGCCGCGCCTCGTTCTTCGAACCGCTCATCGCTCAGGCGCCTTCCTGACCGTCGTCGGCATCCTTCGCACGCGAAGCGTTCGCTTCGTCGATCAGGCGCGACATTTCGACGGCCTTCTCGATCGTCTGGTCATAGTGGAAATGCAGCGTCGGCACCGTGTGGATATGCAGGCGCTTGAACAGCATATTGTGAAGATGTCCCGCGGCGTGATTCAGACCCTGCTCGGTCTGTTTCGGATCGCCGGTGAGCGTCGTGAAATAGACCTTCGCGTGGGCGTAGTCGGGCGTGAGCTCGACGCTCTGAATCGTCACGAGACCCACGCGCGGGTCTTTGACCTCGCGCATGAGCTCCGAAAGATCGCGCTGAATCTGGTCCGCAATCTGCACGTTGCGGTTCGTGGATGTCCGTCTTTTAGCCATGATGTCGTTTCCGTGTTTCTTTTCGCGCCGCCTGAAGCAAAAAGGGCGGAGCGAGCCGCCAGGCTCACCCCGCCCTTTTCTCGGCGGCTAGCGCATTACAGTGTGCGAGCCACTTCCGTCACTTCGAAGACTTCGAACTGGTCGCCTTCCACGATGTCGCTGAAGTTCTTGATCGACATACCGCACTCGAAGCCCTGACGCACTTCCTTCACGTCGTCCTTGAAGCGCTTGAGCGAATCGAGCTCGCCGGTGTGGATCACGACGTTGTTGCGGATCACGCGCACCGACGAGGAGCGCTTGACGACACCGTCCGTCACCATACAACCTGCGATCAGGCCGACCTTCGGCACGCGGATGACCTGACGCACCTCGACCATGCCCGTCACCGTCTCGCGCTTCTCCGGCGCAAGCATGCCGGACATCGCCGCCTTCACCTCATCCACTGCGTCGTAGATGATGTTGTAGTAGCGGATGTCGATGCCGTTCGACTCGGCCAGCTTGCGGGCTTGCGCATCCGCCCGCGTGTTGAAGCCGATGATGACCGCCTTCGACGCCGTCGCCAGGTTGACGTCCGATTCGCTGATCGCGCCGACCGCGCTGTGCACGATCTGCACGCGCACTTCGTTGGTCGACAGCTTCTGCAGCGACTGAACCAGCGCTTCCTGCGAGCCTTGCACGTCTGCCTTGACGATAAGCGGCAAGTTCTGCACTTCGCCTTCGCCCATCTGTTCGAGCATGTTCTCGAGCTTGGCGGCCTGCTGCTTCGCCAGCTTGACGTCGCGGAACTTGCCTTGACGGAACAGCGCGATTTCGCGCGCCTTGCGTTCGTCCGGCAGCACGATGACTTCCTCGCCCGCCGCCGGCACTTCCGACAGACCCTGGATTTCCACCGGGATCGACGGACCGGCCGATTTCGTCGGCTTGCCGGTTTCGTCAAGCATCGCGCGCACACGGCCGTAGGCGCTGCCCGCGAGAACCACATCGCCGCGATTCAGCGTGCCCGACTGCACCAGAATGGTCGCGACCGGACCCTTGCCCTTGTCGAGCTTGGCTTCGATGACGAGACCCTTCGCAGCGGCCTCGACCGGCGCGGTCAGCTCCAGCACTTCGGCTTGCAGCGACACGTTTTCCAGCAGGTCGTCGATGCCGCGGCCAGTCTTCGCCGACACTTCGATGAACGGCGAATCGCCGCCGTACTCTTCCGGCACCACGCCTTCCGCGACGAGCTCTTGCTTCACGCGGTCCGGGTTGGCTTCCGGCTTGTCGATCTTGTTGATCGCGACGACGATCGGCACGCCGCCCGCCTTCGCGTGGGCGATCGCTTCCTTCGTCTGCGGCATCACGCCGTCATCCGCCGCGACCACCAGAATGACGATGTCGGTCGCTTTCGCGCCGCGCGCACGCATTGCCGTAAAGGCTTCGTGACCCGGCGTGTCGAGGAAGGTGATGACGCCGCGCGGCGTTTCGACGTGATATGCGCCGATATGCTGCGTGATGCCGCCCGCTTCGCCCGCCGCCACTTTCGCGCGACGGATGTAGTCCAGCAGCGAGGTCTTGCCGTGGTCTACGTGGCCCATGACGGTGACGACCGGCGGACGCGGCAGCTTCTCTGCCGTGTCTTCCGTGGCTTCGCCTTCGACGAGCAGCGCTTCCGGATCGTCCAGCTTCGCCGCAACCGCGCGATGGCCCAGTTCCTCGACGACGATCATCGCCGTTTCCTGATCCAGCACCTGGTTGATCGTGACCATCTGGCCGAGCTTCATCATCACCTTGATGACTTCCGAAGCCTTCACCGACATCTTGTGCGCGAGGTCGGCCACGGAGACGGTTTCCGGCACATGCACTTCACGGATGATCGGCTCGGTCGGCGCCTGGAAGGACGTCGACTGGTCCTGATGCTTGCCGCGACCCTTCGGACCGCCGCGCCAGCCGCGATCGACGCCGCCGCTCGAATCGCCGCGTGTCTTCATGCCGCGGCGCTTCGAGGCGTCGTCTTGCTGCCAGCCGCCCTTGCCGGCCTTCTTCTTGTCGCCAGCGCCTGCCGGAGCCGTCGACGCGGGAGTCGTCGCACCGCCTGCAGCCGGCTTCTTCGCCGCCGGACGTGCCGCCTGCGCGCCTTCCGGCTTCGCGGGCTTGTGCAGCGTGCCCTTTGCTTCGGCGGCCTTCGCCGCTTCCACCGGCTTCGGTGCGGGCGCGGGTTCCGGCGCCTTCACCTGCGCCTTGCGCGGGGTGTTCATCATTTCGCGGATCGCGCGCGCTTCGGCTTCCGCCGCTGCACGGCGCTTCGCGATGGCTTCCTGCTCCAGACGCGTCTTTTCAGCCTTGGCTTTCGCGTCTTCTTCCGCCTTCTTCGCGGCTTCACGCTGAGCAGCACGCTCGCTCGCAGCCTTCTCTTCCGCTGCCTTTTCCGCGGCTTCGCGTCGAGCGGTATCGTCCTGCTTCGGTTCCGGCTTCGCTTCGACTGCCGGTTGCGTGCGCGTTTCCTGACGCGCGGACTGCGCCGAACGCGAGATTTCCGCGGCCTGAGCCGCGGCCGCCGCACGGCGCGCCGCTTCCGCTTCTTGCTTCTTGCGCTCGGCTTCCGCCGCTTCCTCGCGGGCGCGGCGCTCGGCCTCTTCGCGTTCGAGCTTCGCCTGTTGCTCCTTCAGTTCGCGCTCTTCGCGCTCGAGCTGCTCGGCGGCGTGGCGCGCTTCTTCCTCGCGACGCTGCAGTTCGGCCTCGTCGACTTCCGGCTCTTCGACGTGATTCGACGCCGCCTCGGCCTGCTCGAGACCGGGTTCGTCACGCTTCACGAAAACACGCTTCTTGCGCACCTCGACCTGAATGGTACGAGCTTTACCCGTTGCGTCGGATTGCTTGATTTCCGACGTATGCCGGCGGGTCAAAGTGATCTTGCGCTTGTCGGCGTCGGCGGAACCGTGCGACTTGCGCAAATGATCGAGCAGACGCGCCTTGTCTGTTTCGGACAGGTCGTCATTCGCGCTCGCTTTCTGGACGCCAGCCGCCTGCAACTGCTCGAGCAGGACGCCCGCAGGCATTTTGAGTTCCGCGGCAAATTGGGCTACGTTGTTACTCGCCATTCATTCCTCTTGATGCAAGGACAGATCCTTGCGGTTAGATCGGGGTCACGCGGCCAAACAGGCCGCCAAATATCAGTGCGCCATGGTCATTTCTCACTGGAACCAGTGTTCACGTGCTTTCATGATCAACGCCTTAGCGGCATCCTCTTCCATACCGGTCATTTCGACCAGTTCATCGACTGCCAGCTCCGCGAGTTCGTCGCGGGTCTGAATCTGGTGCTCCGCGAGCTTTGCAAGCAGCTCGTTGTCCATGCCATCGAGGCTCTTCAGATCGAGCGCGACGCCTTCCACTTTCTCTTCGTTGGCGATCGCCATCGTGAGCAGCGCGTCGCGTGAGCGGTTGCGCAGTTCGTGCACGGTGTCTTCGTCGAAGGCTTCGATTTCGAGCATTTCGTTGAGCGGCACGTAGGCGATTTCTTCGAGGCTCGTAAAGCCTTCGTCGATAAGGATGTCGGCGACTTCCTCGTCCACATCCAGACGCGCCATGAACAGGTCGCGCAACTTGCCACGCTCTTCGTTCTGTTTCAACGCCGACTCGTCCGGCGTCATGATATTGATTTGCCAGCCGGTGAGTTCGCTCGCGAGTCTCACGTTCTGGCCGGCACGGCCGATGGCGACGGCGAGCTCGTTCTCGTCCACGACGACGTCCATCGAGTGTTTTTCTTCATCGACGACGATCGACTGCACGGCTGCCGGCGCGAGGGCGCCGATAACGAACTGCGCGGGGTCTTCCGACCATAGCACGATGTCGACGTTCTCGCCACCGAGCTCGTTGCGCACGGCCTGTACTCGCGAACCGCGGATGCCGACGCACGTGCCGATCGGGTCGATGCGCTTGTCGTAGGCGATCACCCCGATTTTCGCACGCACACCGGGATCGCGCGCGGCCGCCTTGATCTCCAGCAGCCCCTGTTCGATTTCCGGTACTTCCAGTTCGAAGAGCTTCATCAGAAACTCGGGCGCGGTGCGCGAGAGCTCGATCTGCGGACCGCGCGCGGTGCGGTCCACCTTCGCGATATATGCGCGCACGCGGTCGCCCACGCGCAAATTTTCCTTCGGAATCAGCTGATCACGGCGCAGCAGCGCCTCGACCCGGCCCGACTCGACGATGAAATTGCCCTTGTCCAGGCGCTTCACCGAGCCGGTCATAATTTTTTCCCCGCGCTCGAGGAAGTCGTTCAGGATCTGCTCGCGCTCCGCGTCACGCACCTTCTGCAGAATGACCTGCTTGGCGGCCTGCGCGCCGATGCGGCCGAACTCGATCGACGGAATCGGCTCCTCGATGAAGTCGTCCACCTCCGCGTCGGGCTTCTGCTCCTTCGCTTCGAACAACAGGATTTCCTGATCCGGCTCTTGCAGGCCGGCCTCGTCCGGCACGACGCGCCAGCGGCGGAAGGTTTCATGCTCGCCGCTCTCACGGTCGATGGCGACGCGGATATCTACGTCTTCTTCGAAGAGCTTCTTCGTTGCGGAAGCAAGCGCAGCTTCCAGCGCTGCGTACACGACGTCCTTGTTGACGTTCTTTTCGCGTGCCAGCGCATCCGCCAGCATCAATACTTCGCGACTCATTGTTTGCGGCTCCTAAAATCAACCTTGGGGACGAGACGTGCTTTATCGAGGTCCGCGAGCGTGAAATCGAGCATCGCAGCGCCGTCCTTCCCTTCAAATTCCAATCCGATCTTTTCGCCGTCAGGCGCGTGCAAGATGCCACGGAACGATTTGCGCCCGTCCAGCGGCTTTTTCAACGTGATGGAGACTTCGCTCCCCGCGAAGCGCTCGAAATCCGCCAGTTTCTTGAGCGGGCGGTCGAGCCCCGGCGACGATACTTCGAGCCGGTCGTAATCGATGTTCTCGACTTCGAGCAAGTATTGGAGCTGGCGCGTGACCTTCTCGCAGTCTTCGATGGCGATACCAGCCGGCTGGTCGATATAGACACGCAACATGCCGCCTCCCGAACGTTCGAGATCGACAAGCTCGTAGCCTAAGCCCGAGACCGTGGTTTCTATCAATTCCGTCAGTTGCACAGTAACTCCAAGGTGTTTCGCGCGCTCCACGCCAAAACACCTGCGGGCGAGCGCCTTCATGCGGGCGCGCACCCCTGCTCCCGAGATGCCGAACCGAAAAGCCAAAAAAAAATGGGCGCAACGCCCATCTTCTTCAACCGAGGTCGCACCCGGGCAGCGAAAAAACTACGTGCCCAGCGACTTTGTGATTTTAGCCATTTTTCAGGATAAACGCAAACGTAACGCGCTCTTTCAGCCCTGTTGAGCCCAAGTTCACGTTGATCTGGCTGCGCGATCCCGAAGCGTCAGCCACATGTTTTTCGTCACCGGAAGCAGGCGCGAGTCATCGCACCCGATTCGCGGCGACGTATATGTGCATTCTTTGCGCTTTACCGCGGTCAGCGACCGCGCGAGCGGTTACGCCCGCCCCGGTTGGCGCTGCCGCCGGCCTTGCCCTGCCCCGAACCCTGCTGCGCACCGCCCTGGCGATTGCCACGCGGCGCATTTGCGCCCGCGGCGCGCTTGCCCGCGCCGCCCATGCCCTGCGTCGCGCCTTGCGGACGAGCGCCGCGCGGACCCTGCCGGCCGCCGTTGCCACGATTGCCGTTCGGCTCGTTGCCGACGCGATTGCCGTTCGCTTCGCGCCCGCCGCGACGGCCCATGCCACCGGCGTTGCCCGTGCCCGCGTTGCCGCCGAATCCGCCCATGCCGCCGAGCCCGAAGCCGCCTGCCATGCCGCCCGGCTGACCTCGTCGCCCGCCGCGTCCCGGCGTCTGCTGCTGCGTCATGCGCGCGTGCGAGCTCAGCGCGGGCTCGCGCGTGATGAATCCCATCGACGTCTGCATCGGATCGGGTTGCACGCGCGGCGCCGCATTGCGGCCGCCCTTCTCGGCTGTCGGCAGCTTCAGGCCGACCGACTCCATCAGGCTGCGCACCTGATTGTCTTCGAGTTCCTCCCAGCGGCCGCGCTTCAGGCCTCGCGGAAGCGCGATCGGACCGTGACGCGTACGGATCAGGCGGCTCACCATCAGACCCGCCGCCTCGAACATGCGGCGCACTTCGCGATTGCGGCCTTCAGCCAGCGCGACGTGATACCAATGATTCGTGCCTTCGCCGCCGCCGTCCTGAATGCGCAGGAAGTTGGCCGGACCGTCGTCGAGTTCGACGCCCTTCAGCAGCTTCTGCTTCATCGCCTCCGACAACTGGCCGACCACACGCACCGCGTATTCACGCTCGACGCTGTAGCGCGGATGCATGAAGCGGTTCGCCAGATCGCCCGACGTCGTCAGCAGCAGCAGGCCTTCCGTGTTGAAGTCGAGACGGCCGACCGCGAGCCATTTCGCGGTTTTCATCGACGGCAGCTTGTCGAACACGGACGGACGGCCTTCCGGATCCGCGTGACTGACGATCTCGCCCGTCGGCTTGTGATAGAGCAGGATGCGCGGCGGCTTGCTCGCGAGCTTGCGCTTGAGCGGCTTGCCGTTGATGCGCACCTGATCGGACGGCATGATGCGCTGGCCGATATGCGCCGGCTCGCCGTTCACCGACACGCGGCCGGCGATGATCAGTTCTTCCATGTCGCGGCGCGAACCCATGCCCGCATCGGCGAGCACCTTGTGCAGCTTCGGCGCATCGTCGTCCGGTTCCAGCACGCGCTTTTGCTGCGGGGCGTTGCGGCCGCGTCGCAGCATAGGTGCACGCACGCCGCCCGAACCGTTGTCGGCGTCGAAAGCCGGGGAAGTCACGTAGGCGAACACGTCGTCGACGGCGGCAGCGGCTGCGCTCTCGACGGTCGCGGGGCCCGAGTCGTTGCGCTTGCCGCGCTTTTGCTGCGGCGGGTTCTTGCGCCGCCCGCCTTCACGCGGTGCGGGCACGGCGGCCTGCGCGACCGGTTCGTCCGCCGCGTCGACACTGGCCTCATCCGTCGCGGCGCGCACGTTCTTGCGACCGCGCGGGCTGGCCCCTTCGCTCTTGCGCGGCTTTGCGCTTGGGTCCCTGCGCGGGGTGCGGACCGGTGCGGCGACGACGCCATCGGGCGGCGTCTCGTTCACGGCATCCGGCGCGCCTTCGGCGTCCTTGGTCTTCGCGACAGCGCGACGCCGTGCGATCAGGCTGCGCGGCCCGCGGCGCAGTCCGCGACGCGGACGATCTTCGCCCTCGCTGCCTTCATCGGCGCGGTCGGCGCGCGTGCGTTCGCCGGCATCGGCCGACTCGGGTGCGTCCGCGGCATGCGCCGGGCGCGCGGATTCAGGCGAATCGCTGTCGTGGGAGTGTGTCAAAACAACCTCAAATGTCGAAGCGCGCCCGTCGCGGGCGCGTCTAAAAATCCGCTGATCGGTCCGGCTGGTCGTCTCGAAATGATCTTTATGGAGAGCCGGGTTGCGAGATCAGGGGCCTTGCAATTTGCGTCAGGCGCGGCGCGCCTTCGGTTCTTCGGAGTCGTCGTCCAGTTCTGCGTCGTTCGATGGACTCGCGTCTCGTTCCTCTTCACGCGGCAACGACGCGGGTGCGTCGTGCGCGCTGCTCAGCGGCTGCGCGTGAATCCCGGGCGGCAATGCGACGCGCTCATCTCGCGCATCGAAATGTTTCGCTCCGAGTGTTTCCTGCTGTTCTTCTGCCTGTTCTTGCTTCACCGAGACATCGGCTGCGCTCTCATCGCCGCCGGGCACTTCGGTTTCGACGGTTTCAGCCGATTGCATCGCTTCAACGGCGTTGACCGGCGCGAACGCATCGTCTTCCCCGTTATTCATTGCGTCCGGCACGCCGTGCGCCTGGGCGCTAGCCGGCTGCGCGTCCCCGGCAATGCTGTCGGGGAATTCGATGGAATGCTGCGCGAGCAGCGATGCCTCGAGTTGCGCCGCCGGATTGTCCAGCGCAGGCAGCTCGTCGAGCGCGCTCAGGCCGAGGTCGTCGAGAAACTGCTTGGTCGTCGCGTACAGCGCCGGGCGGCCCGGCACATCGCGATGACCGATCACTTCGATCCAGCCACGGTCTTCCAGCTGCTTGACGACCTGCGTGTTCACCGTCACGCCGCGAATCTCTTCGATATCGCCCCGCGTTACAGGCTGCCGATACGCAATGATTGCCAGCGTTTCGAGTACGGCCCGCGAATACCTGGGCGGCTTTTCCGGGTGCAGCCGGTCGAGATAGCCCCGCATGGCAGGCTTGCTCTGAAAACGCCAGCCCGAGGCAAGCGCTACCAGCTCGACGCCGCGTCCCGACCAGTCGGCCTTGAGCGCTTCGAGCAACGTGCGAACGGTATCCGCCGAAATGTCGTCGGCGAACAGCTTGCGCAATTCATTCAGCCTCAGCGGTTCCTGCGCGCAGATCAAGGCAGTCTCGAGGACGATCTTCGCCTCTTGGGTATTCATGCAGCTTGGGTCAACCCTGTATGGTCAATGATTCAATTCAAAATCGGGCTTGCGCAGGACCGAACGCCACCAAACTGGTGCGAACGATAAAGCTGGACGCGGAGTTTCAAGACGCGCTCGCCCGATTGTAATCGGTCATATTGATTGGGAGCACGCACCGGGGAGAGGCGGTAAAGGGCGATCGGTGAGCGAATCGCCGGGCCATCCCAGCCGGACGAGGTGGCGCTTTCCTAGGCGAAAGCGCGTGACTGAGCGCCATATTACGCAAAAACAACCGGGGCGTAAAGGTGATCGCTTGATCGTCGGCCGAACTCACTCGACGCCGGTCCTGACCGACCGGCGTGCGCCGGCACGACTCAGGCGACGGCGCGCGCCGCCAGAAAACGCTGCAAACGCTCGACACCCGCGTCGAGCCGCGCCGGATCGCACGCGTAGCACCAGCGCACGAAGCCTTCGCCTTCCGGGCCGAACGCGCTACCCGGCGCGAGCCCGAGGCCGGCTTCGCGCACGAGCGACTTGCACAGATCGAGACTGCTGGACGCGCCCGGCAGCGAGAAGAACAGATACATCGCGCCGTCGGGCGCGCGAACATCGACGCCTTGGATCGTCTTCAGCGCCCTCACCAGATGATCGCGGCTCGCGCGCAAATCGGCGACGAGCGCCTGAGTGAAGCGTTCGCCCTCTTCGACCGCGACGATGCCCGCCTGCTGCACGAACGACGGCGCGCACGAAGTGTTGTATTCCACGAGCTTGCCGAGATCGTCCATCAGTTGCGTCGGCGCGACGAGCCAGCCGAGCCGCCAGCCGGTCATCAGCCAGGCCTTCGAAAACGAATTCACCGCGATCACGCGCTCGTCGCGCGCGGCGAGATCGAGGAAAGAAGGCGCGACGCGCGCGCCATCGCCGTAATACAGACGCTCGTAGACTTCGTCCGCGACGATCCAGATGCCGTGACGGCGGCAATGCTCCAGCACGGTGCGTTGCTGCTCGCGCGTCATCGTCCAGCCGGTCGGGTTGTTCGGCGAGTTGATCATCAGCATGCGCGTGTCCGGCGTGAGCGCCGCGAGCAGGCGGTCGAGATCGAGCGTCCAGCCGCGCGCGCCATAGGTCAGCGAGACCGTGTCGACACTCGCGCCGAGAATTTTCGGAATCTCGACGAGATTCGGCCAGAGCGGCGTCACCGCGACGACGCGATCGCCCGCTCCGACGACGAGCTGCGCCGCGAGCATCAGCGCATTCACGCCGGCGCTCGTGACGGCGATATGCGCCGGCGCCGTCGCGCCATGCAGCGCGCTCACGTAGCGGCTGAGCGACTCGCGCAGCGGCGCGATGCCGAGATTGTGCGTGTAGAAGGTGGCGCCATCGGTGAGCGCGCGGCTCGCGGCGTCGCGAATGAACTGCGGCGTCACGCGGTCCGATTCGCCGAACCAGAACGGAAGCACGTCGGGTACGCCGAAGCCGGCGTTCGCAACCTCGCGGATCTGCGACGGCCTCAACGCACGTACCGCGTCGCGGGCATTCGGCGCACCGGACCCGTGCAGGCCGGCCAATTGACTCAGTTCGCTGACCACCGCTCCTTCCGACTCACTCATCGCTCGCCCCGTCGTCTTGTCTAAAAAAATGAAGTCTAACGCGCGCGCCGCGTTTTCGAGACGGCAGACCGGCTTATACGAGGTCTTCCGCACGCCGCGGCAGCGATGCGATCAGCGACCAGACCGACTCCGCCGCTGGCGACAGCGAACGATCGCGCCGGCGCACGAGTTCCACGGTGCGCTCGGCGCGCGGCTCGAGCGGCAACGCAACGAGCGACGAGTCCGCCGGCAGCGGCAATGCCAGCCACGGCAATACGCTCACGCCGACGCCCGCCTCCACGAGGCCGAACACCGTCGCCGAATGGCCGAGTTCCTGCACCACTTGCGCTTCGACGCCGTGCTCCTGCATCACGGCGTCGATGATCGGCCGGCTCCCGGACGCGTAGTCGAGCATGACGAGCCGCTCGCCCGCGAGCGCCTCCCATGGCACGGCCGTCTCGCGTCCGAGCGGATGATCTCGCCGCGCGACGAGACAGAACGAATCGGTCATTACGGGCTCGCCATGCAGATCGTCGGAGGAAAATGGTCCGATCACCACGCCGAAATCGACTTCGCCGGACTTGACCTTTCGCAGGACATCGGACTGAACGTCATCGCGCAGACTCAGCGTGATCAGCGGAAATTGCTGCAGGCACGAAGCGATCACGCGCGGCATCAGCCGGCAAGCGACAGTCGGGCTCGCCGCGACGATCACTCGTCCGCGACGCTGCTCCCCGAGATCGCGCACTTCACGCAGCGCCTCGTCGAGATCCGCCAGGAGACGCGACACAGTGCCGACGAGGTTCGCGCCGACGTCGGTCAAGAGCACCTCACGCGTCGTCCGATCGATCAGCTTGAGGCCGATTTCCCCTTCCAGTTCGCGCACGCAACGGCTGACCGCCGACTGCGTCAGGCCGATCTCATCACCCGCGCGGCTGAAGCTGCGCAGCCTCGATACCTCGATAAAGACGCGCAGTTGCCGCAACGTCACGTTCAATGGCGCACTCATTCGAATTGCTCATCAATTAGCCGATTTCATGCGCGAGTATAACGGCGGTTCGTATGATTTCATGCGCGAACGTACGTTACGCTGCGGTGCAGCAAATTACTGAAACGCACGCTGGATGGGCCTATTGCACTTGATTGGTGATTGTCCCGATTTCTTAATCAGTCTGTTTCGGGTCTGATACGGGCCATGCTGGCATCGCGTCAGCCTACTGCCATGCGGGTTTCCCGGATTTCGCAACATGCATGGCACGGTTCTCGCATTTCTTTGCGCACAGAGGTCGGAGCGACAGGCGGTCATTGAACGTTGTCCGCCGCCACCGCTTTGACCTTCCCAGGCATTCGTTTATCGGATTCCGCCCAGAGTGCGCGGCGCGGGGCAGCGCACCGGGGTTAGCTTCGCTGAGGTGAGATATGGTGCTGTTCGACGATTTGAGAGATAACGAGTGGGCGCTGGTCGAGGCGTTGTTTTGTGCCGAGCCGGCACGTAGCGAACGGCGCGGACGTCCGCGCGTCGAGGCGCGAGCCGTGGTGAACGCGGTTTTGTGGGTGCTGTCGACTGGCGAAGGCTGGTCGAAGCTGCCCGGACGCTACCCGTCCCCGCCGACCTGCCGCCGCCGCTTCGATGAATGGCAAGCGGACGGTACGCTCGCCGAGATCGTGAAACGTCTTTCCAGCAACGGCCGTGAAGTGTCGCTGCGCGGACGCATAGGGTCGAGCGCCGCGAAACCCCCGGCGCCGCCGAGTCGCGATCGTCTGCGCGGCGCGTTCTGGACGAACCCGGAATCGTGGCGCGCTCCGGCGAAGATGGCCTGATCGGATTTGCTTCAATTCGAGGCCGGTAACCGCCGGCCTCGCGCAGATATTCTGACTCTCGCGCAGGTCACGGCCTTCGCGATCTCCACTCTCTTCCGAATTCGACTAGCGGCATCGATGGACCGCATCTGCCCGTGTCGACGGTCGCACGGCGCGCCGTCGCGACGAAACAACTCTTTACTATTCCTTACAGCGCCACTGCGGAACACAGCATAGCTTGGTGAATGATCGAACAGGCCCCACGAAGGCTTCGAGGATTTCATCATGAAGGCATCGACTCTGCTCGTGCACGGCGCCGTTGTCGCGCTGACGAGCACCGCGGCGATGAGCCAGGCCCAGCCCCCGCCGCCTGCTTCCGATTTCCATGTGGGCACGAAGGCCTCGGTGGCCGCGTCGCAGAGCGCCAGCCGGAATCGCGACGCCGCGCCGCCCGCGCCGCGCGGCGATCTGCGCGGCGACATTGCGAGCAACGCGCGCCCTCGCCCGGATTCGGACCGCGATCCGCATGTCCAACATCGCTGAATGCGCCTGCATCAATGATGCGCGCTTCGCGGAACCACTTCGGCGCGCGTCAGTCACACCCCATGCCATGAACAGCGCGTGGCAACAGTGATATCCGGTCTGCCCGTGTCGTTCGCGGCACGGGCGCTTTTTTGACTGGAGCGCCGACTGCAGGTCGATTGCCGGGTCTTTTGTCCGACGACAACGTGCCCTCGACCCATGCGTCGACTGTCCACCGCTTCCGGCGTATCCGGCAGGCTAGACGCGCGCCTCCAGAACTGCTTCCTGTCCACCGAACGTGTAAGGCTCCGCACGACGCAGATCCCAGTCGCTCGAGCGTTCATCACGTGAAAGGCGCAGGAATTCGTGCTTGCCGCGCTCGGTGACGACCGCGATATCGACGGGAGCATGAAATCCGGGCGCGGGTGCCACGGTGCGCTGCCGGGTGAGTTCGAGCAAACCTAGCGCGCGCAGGAGGTCGAAAACGTTGGGACGTTTTGCCCAGGGAACCTGACGATACTGCGCTCGGCGAAGTGCTTCGAGTACAACTTCGTTGGAATACGTGGTCATCTCGTTCTTTCTTCCTGTGCAGCCATGACGACGCTCGTGACGGTCGCAAGACGGTTCGCGACGTCGACTAAACGCGGCGCGCCGAATCTCGTCTGCGATGGCGATTCGCAGCTGAATGTTTGGCCGCCGCTTGCGTTAGGTGCTGCTTTCTATTACAAGCCCCCGTTGAGAGCGCGCTAATCACGCGCTTTACTGCGACAACCGCCGATGCGTTCCAAAGCACGCGATGACGGAACGAATTGTCCTCAAACCAATACGTTACCCCAATCAAATTGGTTCTATTCACTTTATTGCTGCTTTTTTTTGCATTATTTGCGCTGTGGCGGCGCCGCCGCTTTCAGATCGCGATCATCGTGGCTGCGCTCGCGTGGGCAGTCGGCTCCGGCTGGCTCGCGACTCCGCTGCTCGATCTCGCCCAGCACGGCTATCGTCATACCGATGTGCCGACCTTCGCTCCCCGGACGACGATGGTGCTCATGGGCGGCGGAACGGCCCGCAGCGAAGGGGGACTTGTTCCGCAGTTCAATGCGATGCGGCGTATCGACGCGATCGGCATGTTGTATCGCGAGTGCCGCGAGACCGGCGCGTCCTGCAAGGTGATCCTGAGCGGCGGCGACCCGCAACGCCACGGGCAGGCCGAAGCGGACAATTACGCGCCTTACGTGCTCGCGCAGGGCGTCGCGCCGGATGATCTCGTGCGCGAGAATCAAAGCCTCAACACTTACCAGAACGCGCGCAACGTGGCCGACATCCTGGGCCCCGCACATGACAACCGTTTGATCGTCGTCACATCTGCGTATCACATGCGGCGTGCGTTGCGTGCCTTCGAGGCGTTCGGCTACGCGCCGGTACCCTACGTGTCGGATGTGCGGCCCAATCGCGTCACGTTGTTTCCGCGCATCCGAGGCTTTGCGAACAGTGAACTCGCCATGCACGAACTTGTCGGGCTCGCGCGCTTCGATGTGTATCGCTGGCTGCATCTCTACTAGCGGCGACGCACCCAGCGCGACGGATGCTAAGGACTCTGGAACAGTTCGACGATGACACGCGCCACACCGTTGCCCGATTCCGGGCTTATGATTCACATTGTCTGAACGTTAGGCGCGTGAAGTTCGCGGCTGACGTCCCGCGATGCGGCGGGAGCGATTTTTGCTCGGATGCAAGCGTCATTCCACCGGATCGGACAGACGATTCCCGGGTTCAACTGCTACTAGGAGGTAACAATGAAGAAAGTGTCCCTGGCTGTTCTGTTGTCCCTCAGCGCGGTCGCATCGGGCGCTTACGCCCAGGGCGATCAGGGCGTGACCATGAGCACCGATCCTGCGAAGATTTCCGATATCGAATCGCGTGCGCAATATTTGCAGTCGCAGCAAGACAACATGCAAAACATGCGCTCGCAGACACCTTCGCACAAGTCGATGCATCACAAGAAATCGCCTAACAAGCCGGCGGCTGGCTCGAGTCAGTAAGCCCGGCGCGCCTCAGGCACGGGGCCATTCACGCGCCGCCTTCAGTCGACCCGTCGGCGCGAAGGCGGCGCGAGAGTATGTGCACGTCGTATTCGCCAACGCTCATGCGCGGTTAGCGCGGTGCGAAACCCAGTCGCCGCTTTCAATGCGCGGCCGTCCGGCAACGGCGGCAGCCGCGACCGGATAGATCAGGCAATCGATCCGATCCGGTCTGCCTTCGACATTCACGTCCACATGCAGGCGATGCGAGCGGAATAACCCTTCGACGCCCGGATACACTTCTTCGATTTCATCGAGCACAGGTACAAGCGCGTCGTCGATGCGATAGACGTCGCCGCGAATCGGCGCGCCCTCTTCGTCGATCACAAGCCCCGGATAGCTGCCGAAGTCGAAAAGCCGCCCCTGAACATGCGCGGCGCCGATCCATTCCGGCATGGCGATGCCGTTGCGCCCGGCCGCCCGGTTGATATCGTTGACCTCGCCAGCGCGCAACGTGCCGTAAACGAAAACGTATTGCATCGAAAAGCCCGCTCCTGTCGTCGGAAGATGATCGACGGCCATTATGCGCCGCGCAAAATCGCGGCGCGCTCCGGTAAGCGCTTTCGGCTACCATCGGCGCGTGCCCCCTGATGACTCCGCACGCCCGATCACACTCCAACCTGAGCGAACATGGCTACGTTAGTCGAATCGAGAACGTCGAGCGAGGAAGTCGAGCATCTCGACATTCCCGTTGAGCATTCACCGACGCTCGATCATCCGATTCGCGTGCGGTCGCGGCCGGTTCCTTATGGCGTGCGTATCGCGCTGCATACGCATCCTTGGGCTCAGGTCGCGTACACCTCGCGCGGCGTGCTGCGCGTCGCAACCGCCGATTCCACCTGGATGGTGCCGCCCTCGCGCGCGATCTGGGTGCCGCCCAATGTCACGCATGAAGTCGTGATCGTGGAGGATGCCTATCTGCGCACGCTGTATGTCGATGCGAGCGTCGTGCCGGCCGGACTCGGCGCCTGCCGGGTCGTCGAAGTGTCGGCGCTCTTGCGCGAAGTCATCGCCGCTCTCGACGAAGAAGCGATTTCCCGTCAGCGCGAGCGGCTGCTCGGCACGCTCGCACTCGATGAAATCATCCGTTCGCAGCCGTTGCCGCTTTCTGTGCCGATGCCGAGCGAGAAGCGTCTGCGCGCCTTGTGCAACGCCGTGCTGGCCGACCCGTCGCATTCGGATCTGGAGCGTTGGTCGTCCGAAGCGGGCGCGAGTTCGCGCACCATCGCGCGGCTCTTCAGACGCGAGCTTGGGGTGAGTTTTTCGCAGTGGCGCCAGCAGGCCGTTCTCGCACGCGCGATCCCTTTGCTGAGCCAGGGCCGCCCGCTCGCGCTGGTTGCGCGCGAACTGGGCTATCAGAGCCAGAGCGCGTTCTCCGCGATGTTCCGTCGCGCGTTTGGCGAGAGCCCGCGCGCATTTTTCGCGCGCGATAGCCGCGATGATCGCGATACGCGCGACATCGACGGTGCATAGGACACGGACGCTCCCGCGTCAGACGCGCCGCACCATGTGCCGGATCGCGCCGAGCTGCGCGAGACGCGAGCCGGCCGGCCGGTAGCCGAGACGACTGTAGAGACGCGCCGCCGGGTTATCGACGAACACGCGCAACTGACATTCGGCGAGCCCGCGCGCTCTCGCCCAGCGATGCGCCGTGTTGAGCAGGAACGTTCCGGCTCCGCGCCCGCGATAACCCGGTGCAATTTGAACGTCGCGAATATGCAGCGAATTGTCTTCCTCGGTGACGCGCATGACGCCGATCGGAATGCCGTCCGCCTGCAGGATGAAATTCTCTGACTCGCGCCAGCTCGAGAGGAAGAGATCGCCGCGCCACACGAGGTTATGACGCCGGTAATAACCGACCATGTTGTCGTGCGTGAGCGCTTCGGCGAAGGCGAAGTCCGCCATGGTCGCCTGGCGCAGTTGATAGAGCGAGAGGTCTTCGGTCGGATCGAGCATCGCACGGGCACGAGAACAAGTGCCTAAACACTAAGACAGTGCGCGCGGGCTGGCAATGGCCATTATTACGGTCGAGTGCGGATCGAACGCGTACTTGAGGGATCGTCCCGGCGAGCAGGCAAAAAAAATCCAGCCGACAGGCTGGATTTTTCGCACAACGATTTGGCGGAGCGGACGGGACTCGAACCCGCGACCCCCGGCGTGACAGGCCGGTATTCTAACCAACTGAACTACCGCTCCACTTCTTTTCATCGATTCGCGGCGTGACCCTGCGAATCTTGCAGCGCTTCTACTAGCAGCCGCCGATGTTCTGGCGTCCCCTAGGGGATTCGAACCCCTGTACTCACCGTGAAAGGGTGATGTCCTAGGCCTCTAGACGAAGGGGACTTCAACTTCTACGCAGCCTGCGGCGAAAAAAAACCGGCTCTCATTAGCCGGAGTGTTCCTGCTCGCAAGTGTTGGCGGAGCGGACGGGGCTCGAACCCGCGACCCCCGGCGTGACAGGCCGGTATTCTAACCAACTGAACTACCGCTCCACTTCTCTTCATCGACCCGCCGTGTCACCTGCGAGCCTTGCAGCGCTTTCTACTAGCAGCCGCCGATGTTCTGGCGTCCCCTAGGGGATTCGAACCCCTGTACTCACCGTGAAAGGGTGATGTCCTAGGCCTCTAGACGAAGGGGACAGAAACTTGTGATTCTGTCTTTACCACGCTCCGCTTATTGACTCACTTACTGCCGCCAATCAGCGAAGACCGAGATTCTAAACAACTTCGCGTTGCTTGTGAAGTATTTTTTGCGACTTCCGTTTTCGGACAACCAGCTTCGCGTTACTTCACCTGTTCTTTGGTGGAGGTAAGCGGGATCGAACCGCTGACCTCTTGCATGCCATGCAAGCGCTCTCCCAGCTGAGCTATACCCCCTTGCAGAACAGAAACGAGATTGTATAGGGCGTTTTTTAAGCTGTAAATACCTTCTGACGACTTAAGTGAAACTTTTTTGTCTCGCCTGACGCCGATGCGCGCAATGGATGGCGCGCGGCGGCCGCCGCGAGCCATCCGCCGTTGCGCGTCAGCCGTTCGCCTTCTCCAGACGCTTCAACACGGTCTCACGACCGAAGAGCATCAGGACCGCGTCGATCGATGGCGTATGGGTCGTGCCCGCGACCAGCAAGCGCACCGGCATCGCGAGTTGCGGCATCTTGAGCTTGTGCGCCGTGAGCGTCGCCTTGAGCGCCGCCGCGATCGCCTCCTTGCTCCACTCGACGTCCGCGAGCGCCGCACGCAAGTCTGCGATGGCCGGACGCACAGCATCGGTGACGTGCTGCGCGAACGCGTCCGGATCGATGGCAGGCTCGCGATAGAACATTGCGGCGTTATCGGCGATCTCTTTCACCGTCGATGCGCGATCCTTCAGGAGCGCGATCGCCTGATCGAGGGGCGCGCCGCCGTCGATGGCAGCCGCATCGATGCCCGCCTGCAGCAGGAACGGCCGGGTCAGCTCCGCGAGCCGCGCGTTGTCCGCTTCCTTGATGTAATGCGCGTTGAGCCAGTTGAGCTTGTCGTGGTCGTACTGAGCCGGCGACTTGCCGAGATGCTCGAGATCGAACCATTCGACGAACTGCTCACGCGAGAAAATCTCGGCATCGCCGTGCGACCAGCCGAGGCGCGCGAGATAGTTCACCACCGCCTCGGGCAAATAGCCGTTGTCGCGATAGCCCGTCACGCTCATCGCGCCGTGGCGCTTGCTCATCTTCTCGCCCTGCTCGTTCAGCACGGTCGGGAGGTGCGCGTACACCGGCACTTCGCCGCCCAGCGCGCGCAGGATGTTGATCTGACGCGGCGTGTTATTCACGTGATCGTCGCCGCGGATGACGTGCGTGATTTTCATGTCGAGATCGTCGACGACCACGCAGAAGTTATAGGTCGGCGTGCCATCGGGACGCGCGATCACGAGATCGTCGAGTTCCTCGTTCGAGATTTCAATGTGGCCTTTCACCGCGTCGTCCCAGGCGACCGCGCCGGTCAGCGGATTGCGAAAGCGCACGACCGGCTTGACGCCCTCCGGAATCGGCGGCAGCACCTTGCCCGGCTCGGGACGCCACGTGCCGTCGTAGCGCGGCTTTTCGCCGGCGGCGCGCTGCCGCTCGCGCAGCGCGTCAAGTTCTTCCGTCGACATGTAGCAGTGGTAAGCGAGCCCTTTCTCCATCATCTGCGCGACGACCTCGCGATAACGGTCCATGCGCTGCATCTGATAGAACGGGCCTTCATCGTAATCGAGTCCGAGCCACGCCATGCCTTCGAGAATCGCATCGACCGATGCATCGGTGGAGCGCTCCAGATCGGTGTCCTCGATGCGCAGCACGAAGGTGCCCTTCATCTTGCGCGCGAACGCCCACGGATAGAGCGCGGAGCGGATGTTGCCGAGATGGATGAAGCCGGTGGGGCTCGGTGCGAAGCGGGTACGGACTTGGGTGGTCATTGCTGTTTGCTCGATGAATGGCGGTGCGCGCTCGCGCTCGGATTCCGCTCAAAATGAGACGAAATTATACTCGCCGACCGCTTTGCGCCGGTCCGCGCGCCTTTTGTTTTATGATGTGCGCGCTTTTTTCGATCTCCCGCAACGCCCGTGTGCAACGCCCGCACGGACGGGCCGCCCGGGACCCGCTGCATCGCCGGAGCACACCTTGAATTCATCGTCACCCCGTCTTTCGCGGCGCGCGTTCTCGCTCGCGGCCGCATCGTCCATTCTCGCCGCCTGTACGACCACGAAGGGCGGCGTGTCAGGCGAGACCGCCTCCGGCACACCGGTCGCGCCGCCGGCGAACACGGAGCCGCAGCGCCCGATGCGCATCGGTCTCGCGCTCGGCGGCGGCGCCGCGCGCGGCTTCGCGCATATCGGCGTGATCAAGGCGCTGGAAGCGCGCAACGTGCGCGTCGATCTCGTCGCGGGCACGAGCGCGGGTTCGGTGATCGCGGCGCTGTACGCATCGGGGATGAGCGGCATCGCGATCAACAAGCTCGCGCTGACCATGGACGAAGCCTCGATCAGCGACTGGGCGATGCCCTTTCGCACGCGCGGCATCCTGCAGGGCGTCGCGCTGCAAAACTACCTGAACAAGACGCTCGACAACCGTCCGATCGAAAAGATGGCGAAGCCGCTCGGCATCGTCGCCACGGATCTGAAGAGCGGTCAGCCGATTCTTTTCCAGCGCGGCAACACGGGCATCGCGGTGCGGGCGTCGTGCAGCGTGCCGTCGATTTTCGAACCGGTGAAGATCGGCGATCGCGAGTATGTCGACGGCGGGCTCGTGAGTCCCGTGCCGGCAGCGTTCGCGCACAAGATGGGTGCCGACTTCGTGATCGCGGTCGACATCTCGGCGCGGCCGGAAACCGGGCTCACGTCCAGCTCGTTCGACGTGCTGATGCAGACCTTCACGATCATGGGCCAGACCATCAAGGCCTATGAACTCGACAAATACGCGAACGCGGTGATTCGCCCGAATCTCATGGCGATGAGCAGCAGCGATTTCAGCCAGCGCAACGCGTCGATTCTCGCGGGCGAGGAAGCGGTCGCCAAAATGTGGCCGACGCTGCAGCGCCAGCTTGCGGAGCGCGGCGCGCGAGTCTGATCCCTTCGTCGCGCGCCCAATGCAACGAGGCCACGCAATATCGCGTGGCCTCGTTTTTTTTGGAGCGTCTGGAGTTAGCGCAGCGACTTGACCTTGTCGGCGGTCACATCGCCGGGCTGTCCGCCCCACGTCACGCGAAGATAGTTCGTGAGCTGCGCGATCTGCTCATCGCCATAGGTTCCGGCGAAACCCGGCATGGCCTGCATGTTCTCCACGCCCGGAAAGCGCTGCGCCTCGAGGCCATCGAGAATCGACGTGATGACGTTGCGCGGGTCGGCCTCGCGCAAGGTCGAGTTGCCGTCCATGCCCACCGCGACATGCGGCTTGCCCTGACCGTCGATCCCGTGACAGCCCGCGCACGAATCGAGGTAGAGACCGCGGCCCGCCGACACTTTCGCCGTGTCGTCGATCTTCACGGTGGCGCGCGGTGCGGCTTCCGGCGGCGCGTCGCCGAGCAGATAGGTCGCGAGCGCGCGCAAGTCCTCCGAGCTCAGATGCTGCGTGCTCAGATAGACCACGGGATGCATCTCACCGAACGCGGAGCCTTGCTTCGCCACGCCGGTTGCGAAGAACGCCTGCAGATCCGCGCCCGTCCAGCCGCGCGCGGCGAGCGCGGACGGCGTGATGTCAGGTGCGCCGATGCGTCCGACCCCGCCGCCCTGCAAGGTCTTCGCGTCCTGCATCTGCCCGAACGCGCCACGCGGCGTGTGACATTCCGCGCAGTGGCCGAGTGCGTTGGCCAGATAGCGCCCTCGCGTCCAGTCGGCCGATTGTCCCGACGATGCATCCGGCAGCGTGTCCTTCAGGAACAGCATGTCCCAGAAGCGCACGGCGAAGCGCACGTTGTACGGAAACTTCAGATCGGGATCGATGTTCGGCACCGCCGCGGGCTTTTGCGTCATCAGGTACGCGTAGGTCGCGTCGCTGTCCTCGCGCGACATCTGCCGATACGACGTGTACGGCATCGCGGGAGAGCTTGTGCTTCGCCGTCACGCCGTCATGCAGCGCGCGGAAAAATTCATCGGAACTCCACATGCCGATGCCGTGCTTCGGATCAGGCGTGATGTTCGTGCCGTAGAACGTGCCGAATTGCGATTCGAGCTTCACGCCGCCCGCGAACGGCGCGCCGCCATGCGCCGTGTGGCACGCGGCGCAATCGGCGGCATGCGCGAGATAGCGTCCGCGCGCGATCTGCTCGGGCGAGGTTTTCGGCGGCGCCGCGACATCGTTCTGACCGCCGCAACCGGCGAGCACGAAGGATGCCGCCGCTAGCGGCGCAACGAGACGGGTCAGGATCGATCTCATCATGCGGCGTCCTTCACGAGTCCGGGCGTGGCAAGCACGAGATCCTTGACCGCTTCGTAGTAGCGCACGTAGCCGGTGCAGCGGCAGATGTGCTCGTTCAGCGCCTCCATGATCGTCGCTTCGATCTGCTCCTTCGCGATCGGATTGCGCTTGAGCCTTTCGATCAGCACGGTCGTCGCGTTGACGAAGCCCGGCGTGCAATAGCCGCACTGGAAGCTGAAGTGCTCGAGGAACTTCTGCTGCACCGCCGACATTTCGACGACTTCGCCTTGCTCGTTGCGCTTGGCGTGCCCTTCGACCGTGCGCACGGTCTTGCCGTCGAAGAAATGCGCGCCGTTGATGCACGTGCGCACTTCCTCGCTGGTTCCGTCGGCGTGGTCGACGATCACCACGCACGCGTGGCAGATGCCCTGACCGCATCCGAGACGCGAGCCGGTGAGCCCGGCGTACTCGTGCAGAAAATCGATCATCGACAGACCGGCGGGCACCTGCATTGGGCCGACCTTTTCGCCGTTGATCGTCATCGAGAGTGCGCGCGATTCAACGCCCGCGGCGGATTGGATGGCCGTCATGCGAGCACCTCCTGAATGTTTTGCGGCGTCACCGGCAGATCGGTGAAGCGATGGCCGATCGCGTGCGCGATCGCGTTGACGATGGCGCCGACCACCGGAATCATCACCACTTCGGCGATGCCCTTCGGCGGATCGGTTTCGGACAGCGGCGGCAGCACTTCGCCCGTTTGCTTCCACACGGCGACATCGCTCGCGAGCGGCAGGTGATAGCGGTTGAAGTTCCAGGTGCCGTTGCTCGGGCCGTCTTCGTAGAGCGGCAGATACTCGTGCAGCGCGTGCCCGATGCCCATCGCGATGCCGCCCTGCAACTGGCCCGACACGAGTTGCGGCGCGATCTGATTGCCGCACTCCATGATCGAATGATGCGAAAGCAGTTCGACCTCGCCGCTCGATTCGGTCACGGCGAGTTCGACGAGCGTGCCAAGCGCGCTGTAGTACGTGACCGCCGCGTTGTTGCGTTGCACGGGCGGGATGAAGACGCGCTTGCGGTCGAGGACCGTGTAGCCGTTCCCCGTGGCTTTCGCCGCGCTTTTAGCCTTACCGCCGCCGAAGCGCAGCGAAAGGCCGTCGATCGGAAGCCGCTCGACTTCGCCCGCGATGTCGAACTGCGCCTCGCTCCATTGCCAGCGATTGAACGTGTGCACGGCCGCGCCCGTGACGAGCCCAAGCTCGTACGCCTTCTTCGCGAGCTGCTCGAAAGGAATCGGCTCGAGTCCGTCGGCGGACAGCTTGCCGTCCGTCCAGCGCGCGTCTTCGATGCGCACGACGAACGACATCGCCTGACCGCCGCCGATGCCCTGCCCCCAGATCGCGAGCGCCGCGGGCCAGATGCCGTGACGGAAGACCACGCGCGCCGCTTCGCGCGTCGCGTGCGTGAAATAGAACGCCGAATTCGTCGCGCTCGCCGGCGACATGTACGTGGGCGACCAGCGCGGATTCGCGCTCAGGCGATCCTGCTCGGCCTGCGACATGATGTACGGATCGCCGCTCGTGACGACAGGCAGGTCCGTCCAGTCGATCGTCGCCATGTGAACGTCGGCCGCGGGATTGCCGAGCCATTTCGCGCAGGCGAGCGCCTGCGATGTCGACGCACCGGTGCCGATCTCCGCGCCCGAGTGATGCAGCGCGATGCGGCCATCGGCGGTGAATTCGATCTTCGCGAACGCGCTCTCCGCGCCGGTGCCGAAGTCCTTCTGCGTACACGCGAAACCGACACCGTAGCGC
Source organism: Caballeronia sp. INML2 (assembly GCF_023631365.1). Taxonomy (NCBI): domain Bacteria; kingdom Pseudomonadati; phylum Pseudomonadota; class Betaproteobacteria; order Burkholderiales; family Burkholderiaceae; genus Caballeronia; species Caballeronia sp. INML2. The sequence goes on from NZ_JALQDH010000022.1 coordinate 145,850, forward strand.
TTGCCTGGGTGCGTCCCTTCGTATTCCGTCTTGCGCTTCTTGCGCTCGGTCCAGAGCGGATGCGCCTGCGCGCGCCGAAGCACGTCCTCGGCGCGCACGGCGCCCGCCGGAATCGCGCCCTGCGTGTTCTTCATGCCGGTGCGCATCACGTTCTTCAGGCGCAGCTCGATTGGGTCCATGTCGAGCGTCTGCGCGATGTCGTCGATCATCATCTCGGTCGCCGCCATGCTCTGCAGCGTGCCGTAGCCGCGCGCCGAGCCGGCGTCCACCGCGCGCGATGCGATCGCGGTGGCGGTCAGATCGCTCTTCGGGATGTAGTAGATGGACTGGGCCGCCGTCGCCCCGACCATCGCGACCGACGGCGAGAAGTTGCAGCGCCCGCCACCGTTGGCGACGAAATCGCCCTTGAACGCCTGAATCAGCCCCGATTTCCGGTCGATCGCCATGCGATAGCGCATGTCGAACGCGTGCCGCTTGAGCGAGCACTGGAACTGCTCGAAGCGGTCGTTGGCGAGACGCACCGGCCGGCCGTCGCCGTACAGCGACGCGAGGAGGCCGTAGAACGGCATGTTGTAGTGGTCCTTCGAACCGTAGCCGACCGTATAGCACGGATGCAGGAACAGGTTCTTCACCGGAAAATGCGACTTCGCCGTCATCTCGATCGCGCTTTCGGCCACTTCATGCGGGCCTTGCGTCGGGATGACCATGTGCAGCGATTGCGTCGCCGCGTCGTACCAGCAATTCGCGTTGTCGGGTTCGAGCGCAGCAGTGTCGACGGATTGCGTGCGGTAATCGCGATCGACGACGAGCCATTCCGCCGGTGGGTGATCGAGCGCTTCGGCGATTGCGTTCGCATGGAACACGCCCTGCTCGTCGAGCTTGCCGTGCTCGGCGGCGCTCGCCCAGACCGGCTCGCGCTTCTTCATCATGTGCGGGAAGAGCGGCGTGTCCTTCAGACTCGAGAAGGTATCGTCGTCGTAAGGCGTCTTGCCGCCGACGCGCAGGAAGCGGAACGCCGCCCACGGGTCGCGCTCGAGCGGGCCGGTCGTCGCGCCGTAACGGATGACGCCTTCGCGGAACTGGAGCTTGTCCTTCGCGAAGCGAAAGCGCGCGAAATCGCGATAGATCAGGATCGCGACCGCCTGCCCGAGATACGCCGGCGTCTTGCCGGCGGGCAGCAGCATGTCATCGCCGTAGAAGGCGGGGAACGCGAGCTTGTCGCGCGCGAGATCGTCCGCCGTGACGATGCGATCGGGCGCGAGGCCGCCGTCGAGCATCGAGAGATCGAAACCTTCATAGATGCAATCGGCGCGCGTCGTGCGCAGGATCATTGCGTGCGATTGCTCTTTCGGCCAATGCGGCATGTCCGCGGCGCGGACATCGCGCGCGAATACTTTCGCGCCCGTCACCTTCGCAATACCGTCGATGCGAAACTTCGCGCCGCCGCTCGTCGCATCCCACTGAACGGGAGTCAGAATCTTTTCTTCGAACAACGCGGCGAACGCACGGCTGCCGAGCGGCGCTACGAACACCGACACGCCAGCGAGCGCACTCGCCTTCAGAAAACCGCGCCTCGACAGGCCGAGTTTCCCCATTTACTTCTCCCCAAGTGATCGCCAGCGGATCGTCCGCAGCGGGACCGTGGCCCGCCGCCAGTTCGGCAATGTGAAATTTGTTTGCAATGCGAAGCACTGCCACGCGGGCGATTCCTTTCCGGACGCGTGATTCAGCGCATCGACATTAGTTGCCGACGCGCAGCGGGGGCGATTTTAAGTCGCAGGGGAAGGGGCAACAACGCGCGCAACGTCAAGTTCTGTCAAACATGAAATGCGTTGCGGATGTTTGGAAAGTCGCGGATGAAAACAAAAACGGCGGCTCGCAAGAGCCGCCTTTCGAGAAATGCAGGCAGGACCGGGTCAGTAATCCGCGTCCTCGATCCACGCCGCCTGGATCGCCTCCAGAATCTTCTCGTTGGATTTTTCCGGATCGTCGTCGAAACCGTCCAGTTCAGTAATCCAGCGATGCAGGTCAGTGAAACGCACATATTGGGGATCGATATCCTGATGCGCGTCGGTGAGTGCCATCGCGATCTCCTGAGTATCTGTCCACTTCATGGGCGAGCCTCCTGTCAGTGATTTTCTTTGGCGTGATTGATGGAGTACCGCGGGATCTCGATCACCAGATCCTCGTCGGCAGGCACCATTGCCTGACATGATAACCGCGATGTCGGTTCGAGACCCCACGCTTTGTCGAGCAGATCGTCCTCGTCCTCCTCGGACGGCTCGAGCGCGTTGAATCCTTCCCGGATGATGACGTGGCACGTCGTGCACGCGCACGATTTCTCGCAGGCGTGCTCGATCTCGATGCCGTGTTCCAGCAGGTTGTCGCAGATGCTCTTGCTCACGTCGGCGTCGATCACCGCGCCGTCCGGACATAGCTCCACGTGAGGCAGCACAACGATTTGAGGCATGGGGCTGATTTTCCGTAAATGCTTCTTTGTTCAATAACTGCGCGACGATCAGACGTCGTCGAGCTTGCGGCCCGCGAGCGCGCGGCGGATGCTCTTGTTCATGCGGCGCGCGGCGAACTCGTCGGTGCCGGTCGCGAGCGCTTTCGTGGCCTCTTCGATCTTCTCGACCGAATCGCCGTTCGCAAGCGCCGCAAGCGCGGTCACGAGCGTCAGGATCTCGGCGCGCTCTTCGTCGTCGAGCAGTTCGCCATCGGTCTCGAGCGCGGCGTGCGTCGCTTCGATGAGACGCTCCGCTTCGACCTGCGCCTCGCGCAACGCACGCGCGTGCATGTCCGTTTCGGCGGTCTTGAAGCTCTCTTCGAGCATGCGGGCGACTTCGTCGTCGGCAAGACCGTACGACGGCTTCACCACCACCGACGCCTCCACGCCCGACGCCTGCTCGCGCGCGAACACGGAAAGCAGGCCGTCCGCGTCCACCTGATAGGTCACACGAATGCGCGCGGCGCCGGCCGCCATCGGCGGAATGCCGCGCAGCTCGAAGCGCGCGAGCGAACGGCAGTCGGACACGAGCTCGCGCTCGCCCTGGACGACGTGAATCGCCATCGCGGTCTGGCCGTCCTTGAAGGTCGTGAAATCCTGCGCGCGCGCGGTGGGAATCGTCGAGTTGCGCGGGATGATCTTTTCGGTGAGGCCGCCCATCGTTTCGACGCCGAGCGACAGCGGAATCACGTCGAGCAGCAGCCAGTCGTCGCCTTCGCCCCGGCGGTTGCCGGCGAGCAGGTCGGCCTGGATCGCGGCGCCGAGCGCGACGACCTGATCCGGATCGAGATTGACGAGCGGCGGCTGGCCGAAGAACGCCTCGACCGCGCGGCGGATGACCGGCATGCGCGTCGCGCCGCCGACCAGCACGACGCCCTTGATGTCCTTGGGCGTGACCTTCGCGTCGCGCAGCGCTTTTTTCGTCGGCCCGAGCGTGCGTGCGACGAGCGATTCGGCCAGCGCGGCAAATTGCGCTTCGCTCACGGCGACGTCGATTTCGACGCCCGTGGACAGCGTCGCCTGCACGCGCGTCTCGGGCACGTCCGAGAGCGCTTCCTTGGCCGAGCGCACGCGATCGAGCATGAGGCGCACGTCCTCCGGCACATCGAGCGTGACGCCCGCCTGCTCCAGCACATGGCGATACAGCGCGTGGTCGAAATCGTCACCGCCGAGGGCGGAATCGCCGCCCGCCGCGAGCACTTCGAAGACGCCTTTCGTGAGCTTCAGGATCGACAGGTCGAAGGTGCCGCCGCCGAGGTCGTAGACGGCGAAGAGGCCTTCGGAGCCGTTATCGAGACCGTAGGCGATCGCGGCCGCGGTCGGCTCGTTCAGGAGCCGCAGCACGTTCAGGCCGGCGAGCTTCGCCGCGTCCTTGGTCGCCTGCCGCTGGGCTTCGTCGAAATAGGCGGGCACCGTGATCACCGCGCCGACGATATCCTCGCCGAGCGTATCTTCCGCGCGGTGCCGCAGCGTCGCGAGAATTTCCGCCGATACTTCGACCGGGCTCTTCACGCCGTCGATCGTGCGGATCTGCACCATGCCGGGCGCGTCGATGAAATCGTACGGCGCGTTCTCCGCGCCCTCGACCTCGCTCTTGCCGCGGCCCATGAAGCGCTTGACCGATACGATCGTGTTGTGCGGATCGGTGACGGCTTCTTCCTTCGCGGTCCGGCCGATGCGCCGCCCGCCCTTCTCCAGATAGCGCACGACCGACGGCAGCAGCACATGGCCGCCCTCGTCCGGCAGCGCTTCGGGCACGCTGCTGCGCACGGCCGCGACGAGCGAGTTCGTCGTGCCGAGATCGATACCGACCGCCACGCGCCGTTGATGCGGCGCCGGCGCCATGCCGGGTTCTGAGATTTGCAGTAAAGCCATCTTTGGTCTTATGGGGTTGGGTGCGGCTGACTCGTCTTACGCGTGTTCCAGCCGTTCGATTTGCGTGCCGATTTCATGAGCCACGCGTTCGATGAACATCAACTGCCGTACCGCCTCGCCCGCGGCCTGATCGGAACCGCTGTCGATCAGCGCCTCGAGCTTCGTGAAACGCACGCGCTCTTCCTCACGCAATTCGTCGAGCAGCGCTTCGAGCGCGCCGATGTTCTTCGCGTTCGCGGCATCCTCGATATTTTCGCGCCATTCCATCTGCTGCATGAGGAAGGCGGGCTCCATCGCAGTGTTGTTCTCCGCGCCGACGTCGATGCCGCGCTGCGACAGCATATAGCGCGCGCGCCTGAGGGGATCGCGCAGCGTCTGATAGGCCTCGTTCGCGTGCGTGGCCCATTGCATCGCGATACGTTTCTGCGCGTCGCCCGCCGCGGCGAAACGATCCGGATGCACTTGCGCCTGCACGGTGCGATATGCGTCGTCGAGCTTCTGCGGATCGACGGCGAAGGTTCGCGGCAGATCGAAGAGATCGAAGTGACTGTCGGTGAGCGAGGCCATGCTATGTCTATGGTTTCAGTGTGCGAATGAAAAAGGCGGCACGCGCCGCCTCTTTTGCCGATACCGCCGGCGTGATTCGCGTCAAACGCGGAACGATTCGCCGCAGCCGCACTCGTCCTTCGCGTTCGGGTTGTTGAACTTGAAGCCTTCGTTCAGACCTTCGCGGGCGAAGTCCAGCTCGGTGCCGTCGAGATACGGAAGACTTTTCGGATCGATCACGATCTTCACGCCCGCCGTCTCGAACACGGTGTCTTCGGGCGCGAGTTCATCGACATATTCGAGCTTGTACGCCAGACCCGAACAGCCCGTCGTGCGCACGCCCAGCCGCAGGCCGACGCCCTTGCCGCGCCGCATCAGATACTTCTGCACGTGCTGTGCCGCTTTATCCGTCAACGTGATTGCCATAGTCTTCGCTTCTCTTCGCTTTACCGTGCTTCGCCGGCTCATCGCGGCGCCGCGCTCATGCGCGGCGCTCGCTTCAGTCGTTACGCCGCGTGCTGTTTCGCTTCCACTGCCTGCGCTTCGGGCGCCGCGACGCCATGACGCTGCTTGTAATCGGCAACCGCTGCCTTGATCGCGTCTTCCGCGAGAATCGAGCAGTGGATCTTCACAGGCGGCAGCGCCAGTTCCTCGGCGATCTGCGTGTTCTTGATCGTCAGTGCCTGATCCAGCGTCTTGCCCTTCACCCATTCGGTGACGAGCGAACTCGATGCGATCGCCGAGCCGCAGCCGTAGGTCTTGAACTTCGCGTCCTCGATCACGCCATCCGCGCCCACGCGGATCTGCAGCTTCATCACGTCGCCGCACGCCGGCGCGCCGACCATGCCGGTGCCGACGGTGTCGTCGTCCTTCGAGAACGAGCCAACGTTACGCGGGTTTTCGTAGTGGTCCAGAACCTTGTCGCTATAAGCCATGATTCAAACTCTCCTTTATTCGGTGACGCGCGTCGCTCAGTGCGCGGCCCACTGGATGGTCGAGATGTCGATGCCGTCCTTGTGCATTTCCCAGAGCGGCGACAGATCGCGCAGCTTTGCGATCTTGGTCTTCAGCAGGTTGATCACGTAGTCGACATCCTGCTCGGTGGTGAAGCGGCCGACCGTGAAGCGGATCGAGCTGTGCGCGAGTTCGTCGTTGCGACCGAGCGCACGCAGCACATACGACGGCTCCAGCGATGCCGACGTGCACGCCGATCCCGACGACACCGCGACATCCTTCACCGCCATGATCAACGATTCACCCTCGACGAAATTGAAGCTGATATTGAGGTTGTGCGGCACACGGCGTTCCATGTCGCCGTTGACGTACACCTCTTCCATGTCCTTCAGGCCTCTCAGCAGACGGTCGCGCAACATGCGGATGCGCTCGTTTTCCGTTGCCATTTCTTCACGCGCGATGCGAAACGCCTCGCCCATGCCGACGATCTGATGCGTCGCGAGCGTGCCCGAACGCATGCCGCGCTCGTGACCGCCGCCGTGCATCTGCGCCTCGATGCGCACGCGCGGCTTGCGGCGCACGTACAGCGCGCCGATGCCCTTCGGGCCGTACGTCTTGTGCGCCGAGAACGACATCAGGTCGACCTTGAGCTTTTGCAGGTCGATTTCGATCTTGCCGGTGGCCTGCGCCGCATCGACGTGGAAAATGATGCCCTTCTCACGCGTGATCTCGCCGATCGCCTCGATGTCCTGAATCACGCCGATCTCGTTGTTCACGCTCATCACCGAGACGAGGATCGTGTCCGGGCGGATCGCCGCCTTGAACTTGTCCAGATCGATGAGACCGTCGTCCTTCACGTCGAGATACGTGACTTCGTAACCTTCTCGCTCCAGCTCACGCGTGGTGTCGAGCACGGCCTTGTGCTCGGTCTTCACGGTGATGATGTGCTTGCCCTTGCTCTTGTAGAAGTGCGCGGCGCCCTTGATCGCGAGGTTGTCCGATTCCGTTGCACCCGACGTCCAGATGATTTCGCGCGGGTCGCAGTTGACGAGCGCCGCGACGTTCTCGCGCGCTTCCTCGACCGCACGCTCCGCATCCCAGCCGTACTGGTGGCTGCGCGAGGCCGGATTGCCGAACTGCTCGCGAAGATACGGGATCATCTTGTCCACCACGCGCGGATCGACGGGGGTCGTCGCGCTGTAGTCCATGTAAATGGGCAGGTGGGGAATATCGTTGTTCATCAGTCGCTCCGGGAAATCGGTCAAAGCTCTTGGCTGTGATGCTTCTATCTGCGCGCCCGGCTCTCGTGCCGGCGCAGCGTTCAATGTCATCCGGCCAGGTTGAAAATGGAATTCGGCCCCTTGGGCGCGACGCGCGCGGCCTCGACGCCAGCCGACTCGGCGCGCCGGTCGCGCAGGACCGCCGACGAACCTTCGCGTGCGCGCTGCTGGTCGACCAGATCCTTCAACGAGACGGAATCGAGATACTCGACCATCTTCTGGTTGAGCGTCGCCCAGAGCTCGTGCGTCATGCAGTGGCCGTCGTGCTGCTTCGTGCCTTCACACGTGCCCTTGCCGCCGCATTGCGTGGCGTCGATCGGCTCGTCGACCGCGATGATGATGTCGGCCACCGTGACGTTCTCCGCACGGCGCGCAAGGTTGTAACCGCCGCCCGGTCCGCGAACCGATTCGACGATCTCATGCCGCCGCAGCTTGCCGAAGAGCTGTTCGAGATATGAAAGCGAGATGCGCTGGCGCTGACTGATGCCTGCCAGCGTCACCGGGCCCTGCTCCTGGCGCAACGCCAGGTCGATCATCGCCGTTACGGCGAAACGGCCTTTCGTGGTGAGTCTCATAATTGGGGGCTACCGCTAATACTCGATGATTTTCGTCAAGTATAAATATCCCACAGTTTTAGTCAAGTATCCCGGACGAGATAAGTAGCTTTTTAATTGGTTTTTTCGCACTCGCACGGCGGGCCGTCGGGCGATGGCCGTCAAGCCCTCAATTGGGCACGCAAGGCGTTCAGCAAACCTTGGCACGCGTTCTCGCACTGATCGAGCACTTTTTCGAAACCATCTTCGCCGCCGAAATAGGGATCGACGACGACGCGGCTGTCATCGCCTGTGGCGAACTCCATGAGCAGGCGGATCTTGCCGCGATGTTCGGGCGGGCAGATCGCCGTCAAGGCGGCGGCGTTGGCGTCGTCCATGACGATGAACAGATCGAAACGCGCGAAATCGGCGGCGGCGACCTGACGTCCGCGCAGTGTCGAGAGATCGTAGCCGCGCTTCTTCGCGGCCTTCTGGGCGCGCTCGTCGGGCGGCTCGCCGATGTGCCAGTCGCCCGTGCCGGCCGAATCGACGACGATGCGCCCGGCCAGCTTCGCGCGCTCGACGAGATCACGCATCACCGCTTCGGCGCTGGGCGAGCGGCAGATGTTGCCGAGACAGACGAAGCAGATCGCGATCGAGTTCATCTAAAGCCGGAAAGAGTCGTGACGCCCGGCGACGTCGCCGAGGCAAGCCGCCGGAATGCGTGCGCGATTATACAAAGTGGCACACTTTCCCGCCCAATCGGGCGGTGCGGAACGCATTCATTGCTCGTCGCGATGGATGTCGTGTGTGATGAAACGCGATTCGCCGTTAGGCATGTCGAGCCAGTCGCGATGCGCAAGCGTGCGGCGCATATCGGCGAGACCGCTTTCCCAGTGTTCCCGCATCGTCGAGAGGCCGAACTGGTAGTCCTTGTAATGGCCCTCGTATTCCTTTTGCCGGTAGATCAGATGAACGATGTTGTAGCGCTTCGAGCACGCCAGTTCGGCGGCAAGCCTGCACCATTCATCATTCTTGCGAACCTCTTCGGGCACGAGGTCGAGCACGTGCTGCAGGACATTGCGGTAGCGCTGCGAGCGCTGCATCTGATCCGTGACGAGGCGCGTGCGGCTCGAAAACTGCACGTCCTTCACGCGTCCCATGACATCGACGATGCTGTCCGGCACCGGCCCGCGCGCGCTCCACAGATCGACCTGGAAGGCGAGCGTGTCGCGCCGCGGCGTTGCCTGCGCGATCTCGTAGAGCGGCGTGTTCGACATGAGGCCGCCGTCCCAGTAGAACTGGCCATCGATCTCGACTGCGGCGAAACCCGGCGGCAAGGCGCCCGATGCGATGAAATGCTCGGCGCGCAACTCGACCTGCGTGTTGTCGAAATAGGCGAAATTGCCGGTCGCGACGTTCACGGCGCCGACCGAGACGCGGGTCTCGCCGGAGTTGATCCGATCGAAATCGCAAAGACGCTCGAGCGTGGCCTTGAGCGGCGTCGTGTCGTAGTAGCTCGCGGTTTGCGGCGAGCTCGACGCGATCGGCGACGGCGGCGGAAAGCGCGGAACGAAAAAACCCTTCTGCCCTTCGACGACCGCGCCGAATGCCTGCATCGCGGTGAACGCCTTGCGAATCTCATCGGCGGAATCGAAAAGCGCGCGCTCGACGAAGGCTGGCAAAGGAAAACCGTATGCCGGCTGACAGATCGTCTCCCAGAATTCCAGGAGACGCGTCACGCGATGCTCCGGCGCATTACCCGCGATGATCGCCGTGTTGAGCGAGCCGATCGAGATGCCGGCGATCCAGTTCGGATGAATATCCGCCTCGTGGAGCCCTTGATAGACGCCCGCCTGATAGGCGCCGAGCGCGCCTCCGCCCTGCAGCATCAGCGCGATCGTCTCGTAGGGCGGCAAGTGGATGCGGGACGGCGCGCGTTCCACGACGGATGCGGACGCGGCATCGTTCGTTGCTTTCCTGGCATTGCCCCGACGTAGCGTGTCTTCGTTCTCGATTTCCGACATTGCCCGTCGTCTCCCTTATTGCATGAACCAGCCGTGGCTCACGACGAACGATTGCCCCGTCAGCGCCGCCGTTTCGAACGCGGACAGAAAGAGCACGGTCTGCGCGACGTCCTCGACGGTGGTGAACACGCCGTCCACGGTGCCGCCCAGCATCACGCGCTTGACGACTTCCTCTTCGCTGATCTTCAGTTCCTTCGCCTGCTCGGGAATCTGCTTGTCGACGAGCGGCGTGCGCACGAAGCCCGGACAGACGACGTGCGAACGCACGTTATGCTTCGCGCCCTCCTTGGCGAGCACGCGCGCGAGGCCGAGCAAGCCGTGCTTCGCGGTGACATACGCCGACTTGAGCGGCGACGCCTCGTGCGAATGCACGGAACCCATGTAGATCACGACGCCGCCGCGATCGTCCTTGTACATGTGTCTCAGCGCGGCTTTGGTGGTGAGGAACGCGCCATCGACATGAATCGCCATCATCTTCTTCCAGTCGGCGTATGCGTAGTTTTCGATCGGATTGACGATCTGGATGCCCGCATTCGACACAAGGATGTCCACCGAGCCGAGTTCCGACGCGACGCGATCGATGCCCTGATTGACCGCGTCTTCGTTCGTCACGTCCATCGCGATACCGATGGCCTTGCCGCCGTTGCCGCGAATTTCCGCGGCGACGGCGTCGGCGCCCGCCTGATTCAGGTCTGCGATGGCAACCGCAGCGCCCGCGCCCGCGAGCGTGAATGCGATCGCCCGGCCGATGCCGCTCGCTGCGCCCGTCACGACCGCGGTTTTGCCGTCGAGCTTTCCGTTTGATGACATGCGAACCTCCTATCCAGTGGAAGACATCAGGAATGACAACATCCATCGGCACGACCATCAAGCTGGCCGTTCGGCATAGGAAAACGCCTGCGAAACATGAGAATGCCTATGCCGTTCGGTCGACTGTTCATGAATGTCCGGGAGCGGCTATTGTGCATGAAGGATGCAGTGCGCCGCAGCGTAAGCGGGGCGTCACGACTCGTGCGCCGGGCGGCGTCGGCTAGAATAGGCTCCCTTCCCCGCCCCTTTTCATTCCGGTTTTTTTCGCGCCCCGCGCAGGCCTCTTGTCATGCTCAGTTATCGTCACGCCTTTCATGCGGGCAATCACGCCGATGTGCTGAAACACGCAATCGTCATTCAGATGCTTCGCCATCTCGGCATGAAGGACAAATCGTATTGGTATATCGACACGCACGCCGGCGCCGGCGTCTACTCGCTCACTGAAGGCTTCGCGACGAAAAACGCGGAGTTCCAAACGGGGATCGGGAAACTTCGGGATCGGGACGACCTGCCGCCGCTCCTCGCCGACTACGTCGATGAAGTCAATGCACTGAATCCCGACGGTGGCCTGCAGTTTTATCCCGGCTCGCCCTATCTCGCCTGGCGCACGATGCGCGAGCAGGATCGCATGCGGCTTTTCGAGTTGCACAGCACGGAGATCGACGTGCTGCGCCACAATTTCCGGGACGCCGGCCGGCGCGCGATGATCTATGAAGGCGACGGCTTCGACGGCATCAAGGCGCTCCTGCCGCCACCGCCGCGCCGCGCGCTCGTGCTGATCGACCCGTCATATGAGGACAAGCGCGACTACGCTCGGACGCTCACGTGTCTCGAGGAGAGCATCAAGCGCTTTGCGACAGGGACATACGCGGTCTGGTATCCGATCGTCACGCGCATCGAGTCGCAGCGCTTCGCCGATCAGTTGAAGGCCATCCAGCCGAAGGGTTGGCTGCATGCCGCCTTGATTGTGAAAAAACCGCCGACGGACGGCTTCGGCCTCTTCGGCAGCGGCATGTTCGTGATCAATCCGCCGTACACGCTGGCGAAAGAATTGAAGGGTGCACTGCCCTATCTCGTCAACGCGCTCGGCGAGGACGAGCACGCGTCGTTCAAGCTGGAGCATCGCGCGGACTGAACCGGGCGATCGTCAGGGACGAGGCGTGCGCGGAACGCGTGGGCGGGGGCTTCCCCCGGGCGGCGCGGGCACAGTGCTCTGCCCGGTCGAGTACTCGACGTAGGGCGAAACCACGATCGGCGGCTCCGCTTCCTGCGGCGGCCCGGGCAATGTTGCCATCGGCACCATGCCGGGACCGCCGAGCGGTCCGCTCTGAAGCACGGTTCCGCTCACGCCGCTATGGATGCCGGTTTGCGTATCGAGCACGAGAGGCTCGCCGCCTGGCTTGGCGAACGTCGATTGCGAGCCGAGCAACGCTGCGGCGAGCAGGCCGCAAACCCATGCGGCTCTTGCGACGCGATCCTGAATGCGAATATTCGTCGTGTTGATGTGGCCTGGCATCGCGCGCTCTTTTATGTAGACGAAACTGCTTTACCTTACCCCGGTGGCAAGCTTTAGGCTAGGCGTTCCGACTCATATGCAGTTCGCAATCGCCCTCTTCACAGGAGATACGATGAAATCAAAACGAATCGCGCTTGCCATCTTCACCGCCCTCTCTAGCGCATGCGCGATAGCACAGCCCGCCGCGCCGTCGAGCGATGCGATGCCCGGCATGAACATGGAACAGCACGCGCCGAAGCCCACGGACGTCTCGTCGACCGCCGCCTTCCAGGCCGCCGATCAGAAAATGATGTCGGGCATGACTGGCGTCGAGTACACGGGAGACGCCGACCGCGATTTCGTCGCGCACATGATTCCGCATCATCAGGGTGCGGTGGAAATGGCGAAGGTCGAATTGAAGTACGGCAAGGACGCGAAGCTCCGCAAGCTGGCGAAAGACATCATCGCCGCGCAGGAAAAGGAAATCGCGTTCATGAAGCAGTGGGTGGAGCAGCACCCGACGAAGCATTGAACTCTGCGACGCGCATCGAGCAGAAAAGCAAAAGCCCCGCAATGCGGGGCTTTCCAACTTTCACGTTGGCGTTTTTCCACGCCAGAACGGAACGCTTACGCGTTATAGCCGTTCGTTTCGAGCGATCGGATACGCTGTTCGAGCTGGACGATGTCCGTGGATTGAGCAAGGTACGCTTCACGGCGACGCTGCTCGGCGGCTTCGAACCAAAAGCTCAGTTTTTCGATCAGGAATGCAAACATGGTGTTCTCCAAGGTCTTTAAAAGATCCCTGGCATTTTCGGGTCAGGGATTACCCGCACTAGGGAATACCCGGATTATAGAGGAGAACGTCCGCGCCCGGGTAGTGAAATGCTTGAATACTGTGCATTCAGTTTCGGAATGGTGCAGTGTAAATTATTGCCTAAGGTTCTGATTTTTCGGACAATTACCAGGTCTTGAAAATCAGGCGCCTATTTACGCACCGAATTGGTGCGTCTACTGCGACAGATTGTCCAAGATCGGGCAGTCCGGTCGTGTATCGCCGTGGCAGTGGGCCGCCAAGTGCGACAGCGTGTCGCGCATTTCCGTCAATTCGGCGATTCGCCGGTCCAGTTCCGCGACATGTTCCAGTGCGATCGACTTCACTTCGGCGCTCGCCCGCGAGCGGTCCTGCCATAAAGCAAGTAGCTTACGGATGTCTTCGACGAGAAAGCCAAGCCGGCGCGCCTGTCGTACAAAGCGCAGCGCATGCACCTCCTGATCACCGTACACGCGATATCCCGACGACGTCCGCCCGACCGGATTCAGCAAGCCGACACTCTCGTAGTAGCGGATCATCTTCGCCGTCACGCCCGAGGCACGGGCCGCTTCACCGATGTTCATGTTCGCTCCTGAAAAAATGTCATCCCGACTCTACACCTTCCCATGATGGGAAGGTATACGATGACGTTAATCCAGGCTTTTTAAAGAGGAAATCGCAATGACCGAGTTCGAAGTTCAGGGCATGAGTTGCCAGCACTGCGTCGCGGCCGTCACGCGCTCGATCCAGGAAATCGATCCGCAGGCGCAGGTTCGCGTCGATCTGGAGCGCGGCACGGTCGCCGTCGAGTCCGGGCAGTCGAACGACGCGCTGAAGGAAGCCATCGACGAGGCCGGCTATACCGTCGTCGGCGTCGCGTCGGCATGAGAAGGAGCGAGGATTTCACCGTCGCGCTTATCGGCGCGTCCGGATTGCTGGGACGCGCCATCGCCGGCGAACTGGCAAGCGCGACCGGCGCGAGACAATGGCGCATCGTGCGCACGGCCCACAGCCGCGCCGACGCACAGAACGCGCAACTCGATCTGCTCGACCGAGACGCCGTGTCCGCCTTCTTTCGTGAGTTCGCGCCCGATGCAATCGTGGTCGCGGCGGCGGAACGGCGTCCGGACATCTGCGAAAACGATCCGGCGCGTGCACGCGCACTGAACGTCGATGCGTTGAGCGTGATCGCGAGCGAAGCGCGCGCGCTCGGTGCGTGGGTCCTGTCGATCTCGACCGATTACGTGTTCGACGGCACCGCCCCGCCCTATTTTCCCGACGATGCGCCCGCGCCGCTCAACGCCTACGGACAGAGCAAGCTGGACGGCGAACGCGCGTTGCTCGCGAGCGACCCGGCGTCCTGCGTGCTGCGCCTGCCGCTGCTTTATGGTCCGTTCACGGACTGGAACGAATCGGCCGTGACGAGCCTCACGCCCGCCATCGTCAAATCAGCCGATCCGGCGAGCCCGCCCGCGTCGATGGACGCCTGGGCGACGCGCTATCCGACTTTCACGCCCGATGTCGCCGCGGTGATTCGCGGCATGCTCGAACATCACGCGAAGGGCGCGACGATCTCCGGCATCACGCAATGGTCCGGCGACGAACCGATGACGAAGTTCGACATCGCCCAACGCATCGCGCGGGCATTGAAAGTGGACGCAAAACTCGTCGCGCAACGCACGCCTGCTGACACGACGCCGCGCCCGCGCGACTGTCATCTCGATTCCGGCCGGCTGGATGCGCTGGGCATCGGCCGGCGTACGCCGTTCGATAGCGCGATTGCCAGACTGCTCGAGAACTATCCGGGCATGCCGGATCAGTGAAAATCGCGGCTGGGGGCGGCGAGGCGGCCGAGCAGCGCGCTATGGTCTTCGAGCCGTTGCGCCACGAGATGACGCACGTCGCCGTCCATTTGCCAGACGCCGTGCACGCCGAGCAGCGACGCCCCTAGCAGCACTTTGCGCTGTTTCTCGACGAGGCCCGGCCAGACGATCACGTTGATCGCACCGGTTTCGTCCTCGATCGACACGAAGATCGTGCCGTTCGCCGTGCCTGGCCTTTGCCGCACCGTCACGATGCCGCACGCCCGCACGACGCGTCCGTTTCTGATTTCCGCGAGTTCGGCGGCGGTCTTGAAACGCAGGCGCGCAAGCTTGCCGCGCAACAGCGCGAGCGGATGACGATTGAGCGTGAGTCCGAGACTCGCGTAGTCGTCGACGATTTCGCGGCCTTCCGATGCTTCCGGCAGCATGAGCGGCGTCTCGCTCATCGGCGCATCTCGCAGCAATTCCGGCGCGCGCTGTTGCGCCGTGACCGCCCACCACGCCTGACGCCGATGCCCCGCGATGCTCGCGAGCGCATTGGCCGCCGCGAGCGCTTCGAGTTCGCGTCGCGACAAGGCGGCACGGCGCGTGAGATCGTCGACATCGACGAAGGGCGCCTGCGCGCGCGCTGCCATGATCCGCTCGGCCGCCGCTTGCGGAAGACCCTTGATCAGTTGCAGGCCGATCCGCACGCCCGGCCCTTTCGCGCCGTATTGCCGTCCATCCAGCTCGACGCGCTTTCTAAAGCTGCGCGCCGCTCGTCGCACGGTCTTCCGAAACACGCGATCCGACGCGGCCGCGCCATAGAACTGCTGACGCCGCCGCTCCTTGCCGGCATCGAACACGACGCGCTCGCCGTTACCGGACCGCGCTTCCAGCACCGATTCCCAATCGCTCAGGGAAACATCGGGCGCGAACACCGGCACGCCGTGACGCCGTGCGTCCTGCACGAGTTGCGACGGCGAATAGAACCCGAGCGGCTGGCTGTTCAGCAAACCGGCCAGAAACGCGGCGGGCTCGTAACGCTTGATCCACGCGCTGAAATAAACAAGCAGCGCGAAGCTCGCCGAGTGACTCTCCGGAAAGCCATATTCGCCGAATCCCTCGATCTGCTTGCACACACGCGCGGCGAAATCGTGCTCGTAGCCGCGCGCAAGCATCTTCTTCATGAGATCGGCCTGATATTTCTCCAGATGACTGCCGCGACGCCACGCGGCCATCGCCCGGCGCAATTGATCGGCCTGTTCCGCCGTGTAGCCCGCCGCAACCATCGCGAGCTTCATCACCTGCTCCTGAAAGATCGGCACGCCGAGCGTGCGGCCGAGCACCGGCCGTAGCTCCTCTTTCGGATACTCCTCCTCTTCCAGTCCCTGTTTGCGGCGCAGATACGGATGCACCATGCCGCCCTGAATCGGGCCGGGCCGCACGATCGCCACTTCGATCACGAGGTCGTAGTACTTCTGCGGCCGCAAGCGCGGCAGCATGCTTTGCTGTGCGCGCGATTCGATCTGAAACACGCCGATGGTGTCCGCGCGGCAGCACATCTCGTAGACGGCCTTGTCCTCGCGGCGAATATGCGACAGCCCGAAACCCGGCACGCCGCGCCGCAGCGCGACGAATTCGAGGGCGCGCCGGATCGCCGACAGCATGCCGAGCGCGAGCACGTCCACTTTCAGGAGCTTCAGCTGATCGATGTCGTCCTTGTCCCACTGAATCACGCAGCGGTCTTTCATCGCGGCGTTTTCGATCGGCACGAGCCGCGACAAGCGTTCCCGCGCGATCACGAAACCGCCGACGTGCTGCGACAGATGCCGCGGAAAGCCTCGCAGTTCGCGCGTCAAACGGATGAGATGCTTCGTGACGTGGGAATCGTCGCTGAAGCCCGCTTCCCTGAGATAACCCGCCACCGCGGACGGTCCGTCCCACCACTGCTGCGACTTCCCGATGCGCTCGATCAGCGACGCATCGAGCCCGAGCGCCTTGCCGACATCCTTCAGCGCGCTGCGCGTGTGATACGTGATGAGCGACGCCGCCAGCGACGCGCGATGCCGCCCATACTTCTGATAGATGTACTGGATGACTTCCTCGCGCCGCTGGTGCTCGAAATCGACGTCGATATCGGGCGGCTCGTTGCGCGCTTGCGAGATGAAGCGCTCGATCAGCAAGCCCATCCGGACCGGATCGAGTTCGGTGATGAACAGGCAATAGCAAATGATCGAGTTCGCCGCCGAGCCTCGCCCCTGACACAAAATGCCCTTGCTGCGCGCAAAGGCGACGATGTCATAGACAGTCAGGAAGTACTTCTCGTATTCCAGCCTGGCGACGAGCGCCAGCTCTTTATCGATGAGACCGATCGTCTCGGCATCCATGCCGTTCGGCCAGCGTTGCAGCGCGCCCGCGATCACGCGTTTGCGCAGATAGCTCGCGGGCGTCTCGCCGGGCGGCACCAGCTCTTCGGGGTATTCGTATTTGAGTTCCTCGAGATTGAAGGTGCAGCGGGCCGCCACCTTCAGCGTTTCCCGGATCGCCTCTTTTGGATACAGCGCGCCGATGCGCAACCGCGTGCGCAGATGTCGCTCCGCGTTCGCTTCGAGCGCGTAGCCGCATTCGGCAAGAGGCCGGTTCAGGCGGATCGCGGTCAGCGTGTCCTGCAAAGGCTTGCGGGAGCGCGCGTGCATCAGCGCGCCGCTCGCCGCGACGAGCGGCAATCCGCTCGCTTCGGCGATCACACGACAGGAAGCAAGACGCTCGTCGTCGCTACCGTCCTGCCAGAGCTCAAGCGCGAGCCACGCACGCCTCGCGGCAAAGCCGGCCAGCCAGTGCGCGCGGTCGAGCGTATCGGCGAGCGTCGCCGATCTCTGCGGCACGAGAATCAGGATGCAATCCGGCAAGTGCTTCAGATGCGCAATATCGCCGCGCAGATCCGCCGCGTTGGATGACGCGGCGGGGTCCGTGAAGTCCTCCGGGCCTATCTTGTAACTGCCCTTGGGCGAACGAGCGCGCGCGTGCGAAATGAGCTCCGACAGGTTGCCGTAGCCCGCCCGATTCGTCGCAAGCGCGATGAGCGTGCAGAACGGCTCGCCGTCGGCATCGGTGAGATGCAGTTCGCTGCCGATGATCAGTTTCAGATCCTGCTTTTTGGGCGGCGGCTCGCCTGCAAGCTGCGCGGCTTCGGCGTCGGCGCGCGCCTTCGCTTCGATGTCCTTGATCGCGGCATGCGCACGCACGACGCCCGCGAGCGAGCATTCGTCCGTGATCGCGAGCGCGGTATAGCCGTGCTCGAGCGCTGCCGCGGCCAGTTCCTGCGGATGCGATGCGCCGCGCAGAAACGAAAAGTTGCTCAGGCAATGCAGTTCGGCATAACCGGGCAACAGCGCCGAGGCCGACATCGCGCCGAGAACCGCGGCCTTGTCGTCGCCTTCGTCATCTTCATCGAGGCCGATGATGTCGTTCAAATCATCCACGGCGGCATCATCCGAAAAAACCGTGCAGGAACCAACTGCCGGTGAGACGTTCGCGATAAAGCCAGAACATGCGGCCGCGATCGTCGGCGGCGACGTAGTAATCGCGCTGGACACCATTGCCGTCCCACCATCCCGCCTCGATGCGCTCGGTCCGGCTGATCAGCTTCAGCGGGCGTCGGTAAAACGGGCGCTCGTTGCGCAAGATCAGCTTTTGCGGTGTCTCGAGTATCCACGACGGGCGCGGCTGCGAGGGAACGGCCCGATCGGGAAGCTCGAGCGGCCCGCCGGATTCGGTTTGCGCCTCGGTTTGCGCCTCGATTTGCGCCTCGGGTTCGGTTTCGGTCGGCGTATCTGCTTTTGCCACTTGCGTCTTTGACGATTTCTTCCCGCGCTTCGGCTTCGTCTCGCTTGCAGGCTTATAAGCTTCGACTGTCATCGCCGCTTCGGGCCGATGATCGTCTCGCGCGACCAGCTGCACGACGTTCTCGGCGCCGAGCCGCGCGCTCAGACGTTCGAGCAGTTGCGCCATCGATTCGCTGTCGGAACCGGGCATCGGAAACAAGGTCTCGGCCGGCGGCGCATGCTCGCTGACCTTGTCGGCAAGAAGCTTCATCTCGATCACGGGCGCTGCGAGCGTCGTCTGATTCAGTTTCTCGCGCAGCAGCCAGAGGATGTGATCGGCTTCGCGCGTCGGCACGGCCCAGGCTACCTTGAATGTCGACGTTTTCGGCGCGTGACGGGCAGCCAACTCGTGCTCGAGCAAGAGCGAAAATTCACTGACCGCCGCATGATGCGCGCTCAGCCAGCCGGCGAGTTGCAACACAAGCCGGCGGGCGGCGAACAGCAACGCCTCGGCGCTTTCCACGCGCGCCTGCAATTCGAGCCGAGCCTCGAACGACGCCGGCGCGCAGAACGCCTCGCGCGGATCGGGTGCCTGTCCATATGCTTGCGCGAGCCATTGCAGGATGCCCTGACCGAACCGTCGCGCGACGCCCTTGCGCGGCAGACGACGCAAATCGGCGAGCGTTGCGCAGCCGATCTGCTCGAACACGTTGCCGTGCGAATGCGCCGACGGGATGAGCGATACGGGCAACGCATCGAGCACATGGACGAGCGTCGTCTCTTTCACGATGCGTACGCGCCGCGTAACACGACGCGTGCGCGCGTGAGCCAGCAGCCATGCGCCCCACGCCGTCGGCGCGCAGCCCATGCGCGAGGTGAAACCGCATCCTTTTACCGTCGATGTCACCTTGGACAGCAATGCGCGCAAGCCGCCGAAGAGCCGCATGCTCGCGCCAACTTCGAGCAGCACCGTATTCGCATGGGCCAGCACGACTTTGGGCGAAAACGCGAGCAACGCCAGCGCAACAGCTTCGAGCGCGTTTTGCTCTTCACGCATGTCGATGGCGAGCAGCGTCAGTTGCGGCGCCAGCGCGAACGCATGCGAGCGCGTGCTGCCGGGCCGCACGCCGAGCCGAAACGCGACGAGATCGGGCATCAGGATGCGCGCGTGATCCGCGAGCGCGAAGCATGGCTGATCGATATCGCTGGCGCGAATGTCATTCGGCGTCGATGTTGCTCCAGGCGAGATCGAATTCCCCGATGTCGAGGGCATCGAGGGCGGCCTGACTGCTTCGAGCGATAAAAGCGGCAATGTCACCGCTATCCACAACATGTTTGACCTCTCGTGCTTTCCTTGCCTGATGCGCACGACGAATATGTTCGGGCAGAGCAGGCATCTGCAGCGGCAAGCTCAATCGCAGCGGCTTGCCCAACAGTGGGCCACGCCGCTTGATGATGTCGATTTCGAGCATGACGGCTTGCATCCATTCGCGACGGTTCATCGTCTGTGCGCTGGCGGGGAGTATCGGTTTGCAGACCATGCGCAATGGCGCGGCGGATGATTGCTTCGCCGCTTTGAGCGGGCGGAACAGGAACGCCAGCGACTGCGCTTCCTGAGCGGCGACTTGCAGCCTCCGCAGTGCTTCCGGACGCACTTGAGGCAGCCAGATCAGCACAGCGCCGATGCCTTCCTGCTTCAGCGACTGCTCTGCGGCCCAGAGCACCTGATCTTCGGGCGCCTTGACCCAGACCAGTTTATCGACCGCGATTTTCATCGCCCGAAGCGCGGCCAGATTGGGCTTCCACGGTGGCGCGATGAAGATGACGGAGCGATCTTTGCCCCCTGTCAGTTCTCGAAGCGTGCGCGCGAGCAATCTGATTTCGCCCACGCCGCTCTCTTCGATCAGTAACTCGGTGACTGTGCCGGGCATCCAGCCAGCGCCGGGCAAGGCCAGATCAAGCGTCCGGAATCCGCTCGAGATGATGTTCGACTCGGGATCGTTGATCGGACTGCCCTGCCAGATCTGACGCTGCAGATGCGATGTCAGCCCGATGTCGAGCAATGAAAGTGCTGCACCCATGAGTTTTCCCCGTCCAGCGCGAATGCAAGGGCCTGCTCACGGTGCGAGCACTCGGCGGTCTTTGGTTTTACTGTATATTTATACAGTATTTTTTTGAGGGCGGGTAAACATCTGGAGGTGCCGAAGGCTCGTTACGAAGCACAAGGGCGAAGAATAAGACAGGAAATTGCGATGGGATTACCAGCGTTTTCGCGCTTCCAAACGCAAAAACCCCACCTTTGCGGGGTGGGGTTTTTGTTTATCGCATGAGGAGCCTGACGATTACCTACTTTCACACGGGTATCCGCACTATCATCGGC